>JAICGP010000173.1 GCA_025923055.1 Thermoleophilia bacterium | reverse complement strand
TGGATGTCGATCAGGCGCTTGTGCGTGCGCACCTCGAAGTGCTCACGGGAGTCCTTGTCCTTGAACGGGCTCCGGATCACCGTGTAGACGTTCTTCTCGGTGGGCAGCGGCACCGGGCCGGTCACCGTGGCGCCGGTGCGCTGCGCCGTCTCGACGATCGAGAGCGCCGACCGGTCGAGCTGGGTGTGGTCGTACCCCTTGAGACGGATGCGGATCTTCTGCTGCGGCATGGGGTGGTCTACGCGTCCGTTACTTCTTGATCTCGGTGACGACGCCCGCGCCGACCGTGCGCCCGCCCTCGCGGATCGCGAAGCGGAGGCCCTGGTCCATGGCGATGGGCTGGCCGAGGTCGATCTCCATGTTGGTGTTGTCGCCCGGCATGACCATCTCCTGGCCCTCCGGCAGCTTGATGCTCCCGGTCACGTCCGTCGTCCGGAAGTAGAACTGCGGCCGGTAGCCGTTGAAGAACGGCGTGTGGCGGCCGCCCTCCTCCTTCGAGAGAACGTAGACCTCGGCGGAGAACTCGGTGTGCGGGGTGATCGAGCCGGGCTTGGCGAGCACCTGGCCACGCTCGACCTCCTCGCGCTTGGTGCCGCGCAGGAGCGCGCCGGCGTTGTCGCCCGCCTGGGCGTAGTCGAGCGTCTTGTGGAACATCTCGAGGCTCGTGACGACCGTCTTCTCCGTCTTCGGATGGATGCCGACGATCTCGACCTCGTTCCCGGACTCGATCTTGCCCTGCTCGATCCGGCCCGTGACGACGGTGCCGCGGCCCTGGATCGTCATGACGTCCTCGATCGGCATCAGGAAAGGCTTGTCGATGTCGCGCTCCGGCTCCGGGATGTAGGAGTCGACGGCCTCCATGAGCTCGACGATCTTCGACGTCCACTCGGCGTCGCCCTCGAGCGCCTTCAGCGCCGAGACGGCCACGACGGGCACGTCGTCGCCGGGGAACTCGTACTTCGAGAGGAGCTCGCGCACCTCCATCTCGACCAGCTCGAGCAGCTCGGGGTCGTCGACCATGTCGGCCTTGTTGAGCGCGACGACGATCGAGGGCACCTCGACCTGGCGGGCGAGCAGGATGTGCTCGCGCGTCTGCGGCATGGGCCCGTCGGCGGCCGAGACCACGAGGATCGCGCCGTCCATCTGGGCGGCGCCCGTGATCATGTTCTTGATGTAGTCGGCGTGCCCCGGGCAGTCGACGTGCGCGTAGTGGCGGTTCGCCGTCTCGTACTCGACGTGCGCGGTGTTGATCGTGATGCCGCGCTGGCGCTCCTCGGGGGCGTTGTCGATCGAGTCGAAGCTGACCTCTTCCGTGTTCGTCCCCTGCTCGGCGAGCACCTTCGTGATCGCCGCCGTGAGCGTCGTCTTCCCGTGGTCGATGTGGCCGATCGTCCCGATGTTGACGTGCGGCTTCGTGCGCTCGAACTTCTGCTTTGCCATAGCTCCTCCGGTGGTCTCCTACGTTGCGCGGGCGGCGGAGACGATCTCGCCCGCGATCGTCTGAGGCGCCTCCTCGTAGCGGTCGAACTGCATGGTGAACGTGGCGCGACCCTGGGTCATGGACCGAAGATCGGTCGCGTAGCCGAACATGGTCGCGAGCGGGACGCGGGCGCGAACCGCCTGCGCGTTGCCTCGCGGCTCGAGGCCTTCGACCCGGCCCCGGCGCGAGTTGAGGTCGCCCATGACGTCGCCGAGGTACTCCTCGGGGGTCACGACCTCGACGGCCATGACCGGCTCGAGGAGCTTCGGCTTCGCGCGCTCCATCGCAGCCTTGAACGCCATCGAGCCGGCGACCTTGAACGCCATCTCGCTCGAGTCGACGTCGTGGTACGACCCGGCGACGAGCTCGACGCGGACGTCCACCACCGGGTAGCCGGCGAGGACGCCCCCCTCCATCGCCTCCTGGATGCCCAGGTCGACCGAGGGGATGTACTCCTTCGGGATCTTGCCGCCGACGATCCGGTCGAGGAACTCGTAGCCCTCGCCCGGCTCGGCGGGCTCCATGTTGATGACGGCATGGCCGTACTGGCCACGGCCGCCCGTCTGGCGGACGAAGCGGCCCTCGATCTTCTCGACGCGCTTGCCGATCGTCTCGCGGTAGGCGACCTGCGGCCTGCCGACGTTCGCGTCGACCGAGAACTCGCGCAGGAGGCGGTCGACGATGATCTCGAGGTGCAGCTCGCCCATGCCGTCGATGAGCGTCTGCCCCGTCTCCTCGTCGGTGCGCACGCGGAAGGTGGGGTCCTCGTCGACGAGCCGCGTCAGGCCCTGCCCGAGCTTGTCCTGGTCGGCCTTCGTCTTCGGCTCGATGGCGACCGAGATGACCGGATCGGGGAACTCCATCGACTCGAGCCGGATCGGCGCCGTGTCGGTCGCGAGCGTGTCCCCGGTCGTCGTGGCCTTGAGGCCGACGGCGGCGACGATCTCGCCCGCGCCGATCTCCTCGCGCTCCTCGCGGTGGTTCGCGTGCATCTGGAGCAGGCGCCCGACGCGCTCCGTCTTGCCCGTCGTGACGTTGAGGACGCGCTCGCCGGCCTTCACCTTCCCCGAGTAGACGCGGAAGTACGTCAGCTTGCCGACGTAGGGGTCGCTCATCACCTTGAACGCGAGCGCGGAGAACGGCTCGTCCTCCGACGGGCGGCGCGAGAGCTCGTGGCCGGTGCGCGGGTCGACCCCGTGCACCGGCGGCACGTCGAGCGGGCTCGGCAGGTAGTCGACGACAGCGTCGAGGAGCGGCTGCACGCCCTTGTTCTTGAAGGCGGAGCCGAGGAAGACGGGCGTGACCGCAATCGAGAGCGTCGCCTTGCGGAGCGCCCGGCGGATCATCTCCGGCGTCACCGCCTCCTCGTCCGTCAGGTACGTCTCGAGGAGCTCCTCGTCGTGCTCGGCGACGGCGTCGATCAGCTGGTGGTGGTACTCGTCCGCCTGCTCGCGCAGGTGCTCGGGGATCTCGACGACCGACATCTTCGTGCCCAGGTCGTCCTCCCAGACGAGCGCGCTCATCTCGACGACGTCGACGACGCCGCGGAAGTGCTCCTCCTGCCCGACCGGAAGCTGCACGGGCACCGGGTTGGCGCCCAGGCGGTCGACCATGGACTGGACGGCGGCGAAGAAGTCCGCGCCGGTGCGGTCCATCTTGTTGATGAAGGCGATCCGGGGGACGCCGTAGCGGTCCGCCTGGCGCCAGACGGTCTCGGACTGCGGCTCGACGCCCGCGACGGAGTCGAAGACGGCGATCGCGCCGTCGAGGACGCGCAGGCTGCGCTCCACCTCGACCGTGAAGTCCACGTGCCCGGGCGTATCGATGATGTTGATACGAAAATCGCGCCAGAACGCCGTCGTCGCAGCCGAGGTGATCGTGATGCCGCGCTCCTGCTCCTGCGCCATCCAGTCCATGACGGCGGCGCCCTCGTGGACCTCGCCCATCTTGTGGGTGCGACCCGTGTAGTAGAGGATCCGCTCGGTCGTCGTCGTCTTGCCCGCGTCGATGTGGGCCATGATCCCGATGTTGCGGACCTGGTCGAGGGCTACGGTCCCGCCTGTCTTCACCGTGGCCATGGCTACCACCTGTAGTGGGCGAAGGCCTTGTTGGCCTGCGCCATCCGGTAGAGGTCGTCCTTGCGCTTGAAGGCGCCGCCCTGCTGGTTGAGCGCGTCGAGGATCTCGTTGGCGAGCTTCTCGTCCATCTGCTTCTCGCGGCGGTCGCGCGCGTAGCCGACGAGCCAGCGTACGGCGAGCGTGCGGGCACGGCGCTGCGGCACCTCGACGGGCACCTGGTAGTTCGCCCCGCCGACGCGGCGCGAGCGCACCTCGAGCACGGGCGTCACCGTCTTGATCGCCTGCTCGAGCACCTCGACCGGCGGCTTGCCGGTGCGCTCGCCGACCTTGTCGAGGGCGGAGTAGACGATCTGCTCGGCGGTGGACTTCTTGCCCCTGAGCATGACCTTGTTCACGATCTGCGAGACGAGCTTCGAGTTGTAGAGCGGATCGGGCTCGAGCTCGCGGACCTGGATCTCTGCGCGGCGCGGCACGGCTAGCTCCCCCGCTTGGCGCCGTACTTGGAGCGGCCCTGGCGCCGGTCGGAGACGCCGCCGGCGTCGAGCGCAGCGCGGATGACCTTGTAGCGGAAGCCGGGCAGGTCCTTGACGCGCCCGCCGCGGATGAGGACGACGGAGTGCTCCTGGAGGTTGTGCCCCTCGCCCGGGATGTACGCGCCGACCTCCATTTGGTTCGTGAGGCGCACGCGCGCGACCTTGCGGAGAGCCGAGTTCGGCTTCTTCGGCGTGGTCGTGTACACGCGCGTGCAGACCCCCCGCTTCTGCGGGGCGCCGCGAAGGGCGGGGGTCTTGGCCTTGGTCGCCGGGGTCTTCCGACCCTTGCGCACCAGCTGGTTCACGGTGGGCACGCTGCTCTCTTCCTTGTCCTTCTGTCCGGGATCTGCGACGGCTACGGACGCAACAAAAGGTCGGCACGGGCAGGCCCATGCCGAACCTCGCGGCATGCTAGCAGCTTCGCGGCGGCCTCCGCACAGCCGAGAGGCCGCACCCTCGGGCGATTGTCGGAGCGGCCGGCCCCGCGTATTGTCAGCCTGCGGCCGCCGTTTCGGGACCGACCGGAGCGAGCTCGACATGCCTTCACTCGCAGACACCGCCACCTCCATCGCCGTCGGCTTCGCCGTGCTCGCGGCGGGGCTGGCCCTCGCCGCGTCGCTCGTCCTCCTCGTCCTCGTCGCCCGCCGAAGCCGCGCGGGCGGAGACGCGCGCCGCAGTGCGGGCCCCGCGGCCGCCCGCCAGGACCTGGCGGGGGCGCTCGCCCATGCCCACGAAGAGGGCCGGCGGGCACGACGGCTCGCCGAGCTCGCCTCGACTCTCGACGTCGACGAGGTCTTCCGGCGGACGCTCGACGAAGCGGCCGGGACGCCGGGCGTCGACGCCGCCCTCCTGGCCGTCCGGCGGGAAGAGGACGAGCCGCTCGTCGCCAGCGTCGGTATGAGCGCCGAGGAGGCCTCGCGGCAGCCGGTCTCCCCCTCCTCGTCGGGCGGCGCCCGGGCCGTCCGGATCACGTACCGCTACGCGCCCGACGACCTGCGACTCCGCGAGGCTGAGGACGAGCTGATCAGCGGCGGGGTCGCCCTCGCGATCCGCGACGCCGACGGGGAGGCCCTGGGCACCCTGGCCGTCTTCTGGCGAGGCACCGGCGACGGCCCCGGCGAGGAGGGCATCGCGGGGCTCGAGGAGCTGGCCGACGTGTGCGCGCCCGCGATCCGCAACGCCCAGCGCTTCCGGGAGGCGCGCCAGCTCGCGGACGTCGACGCGCTCACCGGCCTGCACAACCGCCGCTTCTTCTACGAGACGCTCGCACGCGAGTGCGCCCGCGCCCAGCGCTACGAGCGCCGGCTCGCGCTCGTCGTGCTCGACGTCGACGA
>JAICGP010000172.1 GCA_025923055.1 Thermoleophilia bacterium | reverse complement strand
TGCCCAGCTCGTAGGAGTCGACGCCGAAGTTGTGCGTCAGCTCGAGCCGGTCGCCGTCACCGGGGAGGCCCAGGAAGATGTTGACGGCCTCGTCGCGGATCGGCAGCTCGCGCCGCTTCTCGAAGCCGAGCGCCTCGTAGAAGGCGACCGAGCGCTCCGGGTCGGTGATGCGGTAGCAGGTATGGATGAGCTCCATGCGTCCTCCTCCCTTTCGGGCAAGCCTACGTGCCCAGGGGTCCCGCGACGCAGTTTTCGCCGTTTCGGTGCGATGCGTGACACACGCGCGCGTATTTCACCGATACGCTCGAAGGCGGGTGGTGGGCTGGGGTGCCCCGAACACTGTATGACGCGCGCGACCCCACCCGGGCGTGCGGTGTCTCAGGGCTCCAGATCCTCGCGGACGATCCCGTAGAGGATGCCGTCGACCCAGCCGCCGTGGCGCCGGTACGCCCGCCGCCGCACTCCCTCCCGGACGAAGCCCGCGCGCTCGAAGTGGCGCACGGCGCGCTCGTTGAAGCCGTACACCTCGAGCTGCACACGGTGGTAGTCGAGCTCGAAGACGAGCCGGCGGACGAGGAGCCGGGTCGCGGCGGTCGCGATCCCGCGGCCCCGGAACGCCGGGGCGAGCATGATCGCGTGCAGGTAGGCGATGCGGCTGCGGCGGTTGGCGACGTCGAAGGCCATCGTCCCCGCCCGCTCCCCGTCCACCTCGAGGATGAAGCGCCCGTGCAGCGCCGGCTCCTCGTCGGAGAGCCGCACGCCCTCGAGGAGCTCCACTTCGTCTTTCGCGGAGACCGCGGCCATGAACGGCTCCACCTCGTCGTGTCGGGCGAGCTCCGCCCAGAAGCCGACGTCGGCGGCCGTCGCCCGCCGGAGCCGGAAGCCGTCGCCGTCGAGCCCCGCTGTCATGCGTGCGGCGCGGCGGCCGCCGCGCCGCGCCGCCGCCGGAGGAAGCCCGCCCCCGCTCCCGACCCGAGCGCCACCCCGGCGAGGATGAGGACGAGGCCGAGCGCCGCGTTGAGGGTGATCCGCTCGTCGAGGATGAGCACGCCGTAGACGAGGGCGGTCGGCGGCAGCAGGTAGGTGACCAGCGACGAGCGCGCCGCCCCGTAGAGGTTCAGCATCCGGTAGAAGAAGAGCAGCGCGACCGCCGTCGCCAGGACGCCGAGCGCGACGATGGAGCCGATCGCCTCCCAGCTCGGCAGCTCGCCCGGCAGCTGCAGGAGCGCGAACGGAAGGAGGATCACCGCGCCGGTGAGCGACGAGACGGTGGCGGTCACGAGCGGCGAGGTGCGGGAGTAGTGGTGCTGCACGAAGTGATTCGCCCCCGCGTAGGAGAGCGAGGCGGCGACGACGGCGAGCGTGCCCGCGACGGCCAGCCAGCCGCCCTCCGGATGCAGTCCCGTGAGGACGCCGACGCCGAGCAGGCCGACGAGGATGCCGGCGAGCCGGATCCCGCCGACCCGCTCGCTCGGGTTGAAGCGAAGCGCGAGCAGAACCACGAAGATGGGCACGGAGGCGTTGGCGATGGCGGCGATGCCCGACTCGATGTGCTTCTCGCCCCAGGCGATGAGCGTGAACGGGAGGGCCGCGTTGAGGAGGCCGACCGCGAACGCGCCCCAGCCGGTGCCGCGGACCTGCGCGACGGCGTCCCGCCGCCCGAGGCGCCAGACGATCAGCGGCACGAGCACGGCGCTCGCGAGAACGAGGCGGAAGAACATCATCGCGGTCGGCTCCACCTCGTCGACGGCGACCTTGATGAAGAGGTAGGACGCGCCCCAGATCGCGGCGACGATCGCGAGCAGGGGCACGTAACCGCGGAGCACGCGGAGAGGCTACCTGGGAGGGCTCGGCGAAACGTTGCTCCGACCACGTTTCGCCAGGCGCTCCGAAGCGAGAGGCGACCTCCTTCGCGGTCCTGGGCGGACGCTAGAGTGAGAGCCTCCTTTGAGCTCCGTGGCGGAACAGCCGCTCCACCGCGCGCTCGGCCTGACGGACGGGGAGCTGGACCGCATCCGGAATCTCCTCGGGCGCGACCCGAACGACTTCGAGCTGGGCGTCTTTTCGCTGCTCTGGTCGGAGCACTGCGGCTACAAGCACTCGGCGCTCCTCCTGCGGCGCTTCCCGACGGAGGGGCCCGCCGTCCTGCAGGGCCCCGGCGAGAACGCCGGCGTCGTCGACCTGGGGGGCGGCGAGGCGTGCGCCTTCAAGGTCGAGAGCCACAACCATCCCTCGGCGGTCGAGCCGTTCCAGGGCGCGGCCACCGGCGTCGGCGGCATCCTGCGCGACATCGTCGCCATGGGCGCCCGCCCGGTCGCGCTCCTCGACGGACTGCGCTTCGGCGAGCCGGGGTTCGCGTTCGAGCGCGCGGTCGGCGGGATCGGCCACTACGGCAATTGCGTCGGCGTGCCGACGGTGGGAGGCGAGGCAGTCTTCGCCGACGCCTACGCCGGCAACCCGCTCGTGAACGCCATGTGCGTCGGGCTGCTCCCGCCCGAGCGCGTCACGCGCGCCGGCGCGAGCGGGCCCGGGAACCTCGTCGTCCTCTACGGGGCGACCACTGGCCGCGACGGCATCGGCGGCGCGAGCGTGCTCGCGAGCCAGGAGCTCTCCGACGAGGACGAGGACAAGCGGCCGACCGTGCAGATCGGCGACCCGTTCACCGGCAAGAAGCTGATCGAGGCGAGCCTGGAGCTGGTCGAACGCGGGCTCGTCGAGTCGCTGCAGGACTGCGGCGCGGCCGGCCTTGCCTCCTCGCTCGCCGAGATGGCCGGCCGGGGCGGCGCCGGGATCGACGTCCATCTCGACCGGGTTCCGCTCCGCGAGCCCGACCTCGAGCCAGTCGAGATCATGGTCTCCGAGAGCCAGGAGCGCATGGTTGCGGTCGTGGCGCCCGAGCGGCTCGCCGAGGTCGAGCAGGTGTGCGGGCGCTGGGAGCTCGACTGCGCCGAGATCGGATCCGTGACCGACTCGGGCCTCCTGCGCGCCTTCCATGACGAGGAGGAGGTGGGCGCCATCCCCGTCGCGCACCTGACCGAGGAGACGCCCCGCTACCGAGTGGCCACGGCCGCGCGCACCCTCTCACCTCCGATCGAGCATCCGCCCGTCGCCGTGGACGGCGACGACCTGTTGGCGCTCCTCGGCTCGCCCAACATCCGCAGCCGCCGGCCCGTGTTCGAGCGCTACGACCACTTGGTGGGATCGCGCACCGTGCGCCGCCCCGGGCTCGATGCCGCCGTGCTGCGCCTCCGACCCTCGCTCCGCGGCCTCGCCGTCTCGCTCGACGGGCCGGGGAGCGCCGCCCCGCTCGATCCCCGCGCGGCCGGCGCGAGCGTCGTCTTCGAGGCCGCGCGCAACGTCGCCTGCGCCGGCGGACGGCCCCTCGGGATCACCGACTGCCTCAACTTCGGGAACCCCGAGAAGCCGGAGGTCGCCTGGGAGCTCGCCGAGGCGATCGAGGGCATGGCCCGCGCCTGCGAGGTCCTCGGCGTCCCCGTGGTCTCGGGCAACGTGTCGCTCTACAACGAGACGGACGGGCGCGCGATCGCTCCCACTCCCGTGGTCGGCTGCGTGGGCCTCGTCGCAGACGTGCGCGCGGTCCCGGCCGGCTGGCGCGAAGGGGACGTCGTCCTTCTCGCGGGAGGCGGCGAGCCGTCGCTCGACGGGTCGGAGTACCAGGCGCGCTACCTCGGCGGGGCCGCGGGCCGCCCGCCGCCGCCGGATCACGCCGCGGAGGCGGCGCTCGTCCACTTCCTCTGGCGCGCGGCGCCCGGGCTCGCCGCCGCGCACGACGTCTCGACCGGCGGGCTCGCCGTCGCGCTGGCCGAGCTGGCCCTCCACTCGGGCGTCGGCGCCGACGTGGAGCTCACCGCGGATGCGCGCGCGTGGTTCGGCGAGGGGCCGGGGCGGGCGATCCTCGCGTGCCCGCCCGAACGGGCGGAGGCACTGGAGGGCGTGCCGCTGCGGCGGCTCGGCGTCGCCGGCGGCGACAGCCTGCTCGGCGTGCCGCTCGCCGAGCTCCGCGCGGCCTGGGAGGCGGACGACTGATGTGCGGGGTCTTCGGCATCCACGCCCCCGGCCGCGACGTCGCCCGGCTTTCCTACTTCGGGCTCTTCGCGCTCCAGCACCGCGGCCAGGAGTCGGCCGGAATCGCCGTCTCGGACGCGGGCCGCGTGACGGTGCTCCGCGACATGGGCCTCGTGACCCAGGTCTTCTCCGAGCAGAAGCTGCGCGGCCTGCGCGGCCAGACCGCGATCGGGCACAGCCGCTACTCGACGACCGGGTCGACCCACTGGGCGAACGCGCAGCCGATCGTCCACCACGGGCCGGCGCGCACGGTCGCCCTCGCCCACAACGGCAACCTCACGAACACGGGCGAGCTCCGCGCGGAGCTCCTGCGCTCCGGCGCGCGCCTCTCCTCCACGTCCGACACGGAGGTGATCGCGGCCCTCGTCGCGCGCGACGAGCGGCCGCTCGAGGAAGCCGTCGCCGGGACGATGGCGCGGATCGAGGGTGCCTTCTCGGCGGTGCTGCTGGCCGAGGGGAAGCTCGTCGGGTTCCGCGACCCGGACGGCATCCGGCCGCTCGCGCTCGGCGAGCTCGAGGGCGACTTCCTGCTCGCCTCGGAGTCGTGCGCGTTCGACCTGATCGGCGCCGAGCCACTGCGGGAGCTCCGGCCCGGGGAGCTCGTCGTCGTCGACGCCGACGGCATGCGCGCCGAGCAGGCGGTGGAGACGCGCGGCGGCGGGGCGCTCTGCATCTTCGAGTTCATCTACTTCGCGCGGCCCGACTCGACGCTGCGGGGCGTCGAGCTGCACGGCGCCCGCGTGCGCATGGGCGAGCGGCTGGCCGCCGAGGCGCCCGCCGGGGCGGACGTCGTCCTCGCGATCCCGGACTCGGGGACGCCGGCCGCGATCGGCTTCGCGCGGGCGAGCGGGATCCCGTTCGGCGAGGGGCTGATCAAGAACCGCTACGTCGGGCGCACGTTCATCCAGCCCGACCAGGGGCTGCGGGAGCGCGGCGTGCGCATGAAGTTCAACCCGCTCGCCGAGGTGCGCGGGAAGCGGGTCGTCGTCGTGGACGACTCGATCGTGCGCGGCTCGACGACGCGCCAGATCGTGGCGATGCTCTTCGAGAGCGGCGCCGAGGAGGTGCACGTCCGCGTCTCCTCACCGCCCATCGTCTCGCCCTGCTTCTACGGCATCGACATGGCCGGCGAGGATGAGCTGATCGCCGCCGGGCGCTCCGTCGACGAGGTCCGGGAGCAGATCGGCGCGACCTCGCTCGCCTACCTGTCCCTGGAGGGCCTCCAGGAGGCGACCCGGCGGCCGGCGGACTCCTTCTGCCGCGCCTGCCTGACGCGGAGCTACCCGACGCGGATCCCCGAGGACCTGCGCCTGGCGAAGCTTCGCTTCGAGCGCACACCTGCCTGAGCGGCGGGCTGGTCGCCCACGG
>JAICGP010000171.1 GCA_025923055.1 Thermoleophilia bacterium | reverse complement strand
GAGAACGTCGCCTACGCGCTCAAGGTGCAGGGCGAGTCGAAGCGCGACATCCGCTCCAAGGTGCCCGAGATCCTCGCGCTCGTCGGCCTCGGCGCGAAGATGAACAACCACCCGCACGAGCTCTCGGGCGGCGAGCAGCAGCGCGTCTCGATCGCGCGCGCGTTCGTCAACCACCCGCCGCTCCTCATCTGCGACGAGCCGACGGGGAACCTCGACCCCGACACGTCCGTCGGGATCATGCAGCTCCTCTACCGCATCAATCGCACCGGCACGACGGTCGTCATGGCCACGCACGACCGCGAGATGGTCGACAAGATGCGCAAGCGCGTGATCGCCCTCGAGGAGGGGACGGTCGTCCGCGACGAGCGCCGGGGCGGCTACGGATAGCCGCGAATGCTGAGAGCCCGGCTCTTCCTCTCCGAGGCCTTCCGCTCGATCGCGGCGAACGTCTCCACGACGGTGGCGGCGGTCATGACCGTCCTGATCGGCATGTTCCTCCTCGGGCTCTTCATCGCGCTGGGGAGCTGGGTGATCTCGTGGACGAATCACGTCAAGAAGGATCTCGTCGTCAACGTCTACTTCTGCACGGAGCTGACGTGTGGCAACGAGGCGAGCGAGAAGCAGATCGAGACGGTCCGGGCGCAGCTCGCGGGCAACCCCGACGTGAAGGAGTTCTCCTTCATCACGAAGGAGCAGGCGCTCGAGGAGATGAAGCGGCGCTTCCCCGAGCTGACGAGCGACCTGGCGCGCAACCCGCTGCCCCCCGCGTACGAGGTGATCCCCATCGACGCCGACCGGGTCCAGGAGATCGCCGGCACGCTCGAACCGGCGCCGGCAGGGGTCGAGCGTGTCACGTACGGTGAGAAGAAGGCCGAGCGTGTGCTCCAGGTGGCCACGATCATCGGGGCCATCTTCCTCGTCGGCAGCGTCATCCTCCTCGTCGCCTCGACGATCCTGATCGCGAACACGATTCGCCTCTCGATCTTCTCGCGGCGGCGCGAGATCGAGGTGATGAAGCTCGTCGGCGCCACCAACTGGTTCGTCCGCGCGCCGTTCATGCTCGAGGGCATCCTCTGCGGTCTCGCCGGCTCCATCCTCGCGGTCGTCCTCCTCCTCCTGGCGAGGGAGTTCGCGCTGCCGGGGATCATGGGGAGGATCGAGAGCCCGGACGACATCAGGGCGTGGAGCTTCTCGATCGTGGCGCTCGTCCTCGTGGCGGTGAGCCTCCTCGTGGGCGCGATCGGCTCCGGCATCACCATGCGGCGCTTCCTGCGGATCTGAGGACGGTGGCGCAGGGAGGCCCCGCAATGAATTCGGCGGGCGGCCCGTGAGACGCCGAGCGGGATCCCTCGCGGCCGCCCTGCTCGTGGTGGGCGCGTTCTTCCTCGGCTTCATGATCACGAGGGCGGACTCCGGCTCGCCCACCGCCACGGCCCCGCTCCGCGCCGACCAGCCTGTCCGGGCGATCGACGAGGTGCGCGCGGTCCTCCTCTCCTCGTACTACCGCTGGATCGAGCCGGACGTGCTGCGCGCCGAAAGCATCGACGACGTCGTCGAGGGCCTCGACGACCCGCACACCGTCTACCTAACCGAGGCCGAGTACATGAGCCTGCGCGAGACCACCGAGGGCACCTATTCCGGCATCGGGCTGACCGTCGGCCCGGCGCGCAGGGGGCTCCTCGTCACCTCGGCGCTCAAGGGCCCGGCGCGCGAGGCGGGGATCCGCAAGGGGGACGTGATCGTGCGTATCGACGGCGAGCCCGCCGGGGAGCTGCCGTTCGAGCGCTCGCTCGCGCTGATCAAGGGCGACACCGGCTCGCTCGTTCGTCTCACCGTGAAGCGGCCGCGCTCGGGAAGCATGGAGTTCACCGTCGTCCGCCGCGACATCGAGCTCGCGCCCCTCAGTGCCCGCCTGGTCGAGGTCGGCGAGCGCAAGGTCGCCTACCTTCGCGTCTACTCGTTCCCGGAGGGGGCGAGCGGGCGGATCGAGCGCGCGACTGCGCGGCTCGTCGCCAGGGGCGCGAAGGCCGCGATCCTGGATCTGCGCGACAACCCCGGCGGCGTCTTCTCGGAGGCGGTCGCGACCGCCTCCATCTACCTCCGGGACGGCGTCGTCTGCCGCACGGACAGCGTCCACGAGGATCCGCTGACGTACAGCGTCACCGGGCTCGCCACCCATCCCGAGCTCCCCCTTGTCGTCCTCGTCAACGGGGGCACCGCCAGCACGGCCGAGATCGTGGCCGGCGCCCTCCACGACAGCGACCGGGCGGCGCTTGCCGGCGAGCGGACCTACGGGAAGGCGTCGGTGCAGACGATCGCCGAGCTTCGGAACGGCGCAGCGCTGAAGCTGACGACGGCGAAGTACGTGACGCCGGCGGGGGCGGACATCACCGGCCTCGGGATCCAGCCGGGAATCGTCGCCGTCGACGACCCGCTGACGGAGCGCGACGAGGCGCTCCGGATCGCCCGGCGGACGGTCGCCGACGTCCTCGCCCAAAGCTAGTTGAGCGAGCTGGTCGTCTGCGAGCTCGCCCGCCGGGGCAAGCTGCTCGTCGGCGAGCCGTACTTCGAGGGCGGCGTGCCGGTCGTCGTCGACCGCAAGGGCGCCGGAGACGCCTCCCCCGGCGACCTCGCCGTCGTCACCGCGGGCCGCGGCCGGGCCCGGATCAGGACCGTCCTCGGGCCGGCAAGCCACGTCGAGGCCGTGCTGGAAGGCCTCCTCTGGCACGAGGGCGTCCGCCGCGAGCACGCGCCGCTGCCGTCGGCTCCGCCGGAGGAGGAGCCCGACCGGGTCGACCTGCGCGAGCTCTTCGCGTTCACGATCGACCCGGACGAGGCGAAGGACTTCGACGACGCGCTGAGCCTCCGCCGGGAGGGCGACGGCGTCCGCGCGTGGGTGCACATCGCGGACGTCTCGGCCCACGTGCCGGCCGGGTCGCCGCTCGACGGCGACGCCGCCGAGCGCGCCTTCTCGGTCTACGTCCCCGGCCGCGTCGAGCCGATGCTCCCGGAGGAGCTCTCCTCGGACCTGTGCAGCCTGCGACCGCACGTGGAGCGGCGGTGCGTCACCGTCGAGATCCCGTTCGGCCCCGATCTCGCTCCCGGGGAGGCCTCGTTCTACCGGAGCGTCATCCGCAGCCGGGAGCGCCTGACGTACGGTCACGCCCAGGCGATCCTCGCCGGCCGCGAGCGGGCGGGCGAGGAGCTCGCCTCGACGCTCCGCCTCGCGCACGAGGTCACGGACGCGCTCCGCCGCCGCCGCTACGGTCGGGGGGCGCTCCGGATCGAGACGGGCGAGATCGCCTTCGCGTTCGACGGCGAGGGCGGGGTCGAACGAGCCTGGATCGAGGAGGAGCCGCTCGCGCACATGCTCGTCGAGGAGCTCATGATCGCCGCGAACGAGGCGGTCGCGGGCTTGCTGGCGGGGCGGGACCGCGACGCGCTCTACCGCGTGCACGAGCGGCCCGACCCGCAGTCCGTCGAGCTCCTGCTCGCCAAGCTCGCGGATCTCGAGATCCCGGCGCCGCCGGCCCCCGACCACCTGACCCCGGCCGAGGCCGCGCGCCTCGCCGCACGGGCGAGCACCGCGGTGGGGCGCTACGCGGAGCAGTCGGGGCGCGGCGGCGAGGCGTTTCCGGCCCTCGTCCTCCGCGCCCTCAAGCAGGCCCGCTACGACCCCCGCAACCTGGGGCACTCGGGACTTGCGAGCCGCGCCTACTGCCACTTCACGTCGCCGATCCGCCGCTATCCGGACCTCGTCTGTCACCGGGCGCTCCTGCGCGAGCTCGACGTCCTCGACGTCGAGCTTCCCGACGACCTCCCCGAGCTCGCCGAGTGGACGTCGGTGCGGGAACGGGACGCCGCCCAGCTCGAGTACCGGGCCGACGAGCTCTGCCTCGCGTGGCTCCTGGAGCGCCGGCTCTTCGAGACCGGCTGGGACGCGACCTTCGAGGGCGAGATCGTCGGCGCGATCGGCTCGGGCGTTTTCGTCCGCTTCGACGGCGTCTTCGAGGGCTACGTCCCGGCGCGCCGTCTCCCGGGCGACTACTTCGAGCTGAACCCCCTCGGGACCGCCCTCGTCGGCCGTCGCACCGGCTCCTCGTACCGCCTCGGCGACCCGATCGCCGTGCGCGTCGAGGACGTCCGCCGCTGGGAAGGCAAGGTGGAGCTCTCCCCCGCGGAGGCCTCCGAGAAGTAATTGCCGCTCTTTGCGGAGAATCCCTCCTGAGCCCCTTGCGCGGCGCGCCGCGTCCCTTTAGGTTGCCGCTTGCGCCGAGCACGGAGCGCGAGTAGGACGAAGCCTCACCGGGAGGCACTACGCGGAAGCGGAAGGTCAGCCGGAGAGGGGGACGAAAGCGCAACCGGCTCGGCGAATTTTTTTGGTCCAATGCGGGTCATGGCAGCAGGGACCAAGCTGATCGCCGAGAACCGGCGCGCCCGCCACGACTACCACCTGCTCGAGCGCTACGAGGCCGGCCTCGTGCTCACGGGCACGGAGGTGAAGTCGCTCCGGGACGGCAAGGCGATCCTGCAGCGCGCCTTCGGCGACCTCCGCGGCGGCGAGCTCTACCTCGTCGGCGCGCACATCCCCGAGTACGCGCAGGGGAACGTCCAAAACCACGATCCCGACCGCGACCGCAAGCTCCTCCTCCACCGCCGCGAGCTCGACCAGCTCCTGGGGAAGGTGCAGGAGAAGGGCCTCACGCTCGTTCCCACGCGGCTCTACTGGAAGAACGGGCGCGCGAAGGTCGAGCTGGCTCTCGCCCGCGGCAAGGACGTCCGCGACAAGCGGCGCGACATCGCCGAGCGGGACGCGCGCCGCCAGATCGAGCGCGCCCTCAAGAGCCGGGAGAGGTAGCCCGGTTGCGCGCGAGCACGACGGCGTGGATCGCGGCGGCGAGGGCGAGGAACGCCGCCACGGACCACAGCGCGACGAGGCCGTGCGTGTCGAGCTCGGCGCCCTCGGCGAGGAGCCACACGGCGAGCACGGCGGCCGCGATCGCGCTCCCGACTGCGGCGGCGAGCGTCACCGTCCGCTCGGCCGGCGAGCCCGCGAGCGCCCACTCCACTACGGCGAAGGCGACGAGCGCCGCCCCGAGCAGCTGGGCGTAGAACGACGGCTTCGGCACGGGCAGGCCGAAGAAGTCGTAGAGCCGGTCCCAGCTCGCGGCGAGGAGGAAGACGGCCAGCGCCGCGTTCGAGAGCGCGTCCACACGAAGGACGAGCGCCTGGCTGAGCCGGAGATCCCGCACGAGGCGGCTATACTTTCAGTCTCTGGGGGCGATCCGGTCTCGACGGGGTCGGTTCTCCGGAAGAGCTGCAAGCCGAGGTCCCCGGTTGGCCTCGTAAAACAACCGGGAACAACGTAAGTGCGGATCGCAACGAACTCGCACTCGCCGCCTAACTAGGCGACGCGTCGGCTCCGGTCTCGGCCCGTGGATCGGAGACCCGGCGTCAGAAAACGGGCTCGCCGCCGACGGAG
>JAICGP010000170.1 GCA_025923055.1 Thermoleophilia bacterium | reverse complement strand
GCGACGGCGTGGCTCGCGCTGGGCTCGATCCCCGGGATCCTGATCGGGAGCCAGTGGACGGTGAAGCTGCCCGAGCGGGCGATCCGGCTCGCCCTCTCCCTCGTCCTCCTCCTCGCGGGCGTGCGCCTGGCGGTCGGCTAGGGAAGGACGAGCTCGTGCGGCACATTCCCCGGCCGGCTCGGATCGCGCAGTACCTGGCGGGCAGCGCCGTCCGGTTGCTCCTCCTTCCCGTGCGCCTCGCCCTGCTCCGCTCCGCCCGTGCGGCGCCCGCGGCGGCGGAGACGGCCCGGGCGAGCCGCCGGGTCGTCGTCCTCCTCGCGAACGCCTGGGGCATGGGCGGCACGATCCGGACCGTGCACAACCTCGCCGCCCACCTCGCCGCGTCGTACGAGGTGGAGATCATCAGCATCATCCGCCGGCGGGAGCGGCCCTTCTTCGAGTTTCCGGCCGGCGTGACCGTGACGACCCTCCGCGACCTGCGGCCGGGAGCGGGCTCCTCGCGGCGCGGCCTCGTCCGCTTCCTCGAGCGCTGTCCGAGCGTGCTCATGCACCCGGCCGACAGCCGGGCCGACCACTTCACCCTGCTCACCGACGTCGACCTCGTCCGCGGGCTGCGCGGCCGGGCGGGAGCCCTGATCGCGACCAGGCCCGGCCTCAACCTGATCGCAGCCGATCTCGGAGCTCCGGGATTCGTGACGATCGGGCAGGAGCACCTGCATCTCAACGCCCACCCTCGGGCGCTTCTCCGCGCCATGAAGCGGTCTTATCCGAAGCTCGACGCCCTCGTCGCCCTCACGGAGGCGGACGCGCGGGATTACGAGCGGCTGCTCGGCGAGGCAAGCCCTCGCATCGAGCACATCCCGAACGCGGCCCGCGACCTCGGCGGCGCCCGGCCGGACCTCGACGCGCACGTGGTTCTGGGCGCGGGGAGGCTGAACAGGCAGAAGGGGTTCGACCTGCTCGTGCGGGCCTTCGCGCGCGTCGCTCCCTCGCATCCGGACTGGCGGCTACGGATCTGCGGCCAGGGGCAGGAGCGCGAGGAGCTCGAGCGCCTCGTCGCGGAGCACGGGCTTCGGGGCGTCGCCGAGCTTCCCGGCCCGCGTGATCTCGCGGAGGAGATCGCGAAGGCGTCCGTCTTCGTCCTCAGCTCGAGGTTCGAGGGCTTCCCGCTCGTCCTCCTCGAGGCGATGAGCGTCGGCATGGCGGTGGTGAGCTTCGACTGCCCGACGGGGCCGCGCGACCTCGTCCAGGACGGGCGCAGCGGCCTCCTCGTCGCGGCGAACGACGTCGAGGCGCTCGCCGCCGCCATCGCCCGGATGATGGACGACGAGGAGCTCCGCCGCCGCTGCGCCGCCGCTGCGCCGGAGTCGGTCCGCGCGTATTCGGCCGAGGCCGTCGGGCGGCGGTGGGAGGAGCTGCTCGCCGAGGTGGCGCGTTAGGTTGGGCGCTGCGATGGCGGACAGCGACCGTCCGATCTTCGTCCTCGGTTGCGCCCGGTCCGGGACCACGCTTCTGCAGGCGATGCTCCACAGCCACCCTCGGATCGCCATCCCGCCCGAGAACCGCTTCGTCATCCCGGCCTACCGCCGCCGTCTCCGGTTCGGGGACCTCCGCGAGCCCGCCAACCGGAAGGCGGTGGCGCAGCTCGTCATGGAGCGGGGCCGCGGATTCGGGGACTTCGGGCTCGATCCCCTGGAGACGGAGCGCCAGATCGTCGCGGGCCCGGCCACCCTCGGCTCGGCGCTCGGGATCGTCCTGCGGGCGTACGCGGAGCGCTTCGACCGCCCGCGCTGGGGCGACAAGCGGCCCTTCTACCACAGCTTCATCCCGCAGCTCCTGCGCCTCTTCCCGGACGCCCAGATCGTCCACCTCGTCCGCGATCCGCGGGACTGTGTCGCCTCGCTGAAGCGGATGCCCTGGTGGAAGCTCGACAGCTTCCACGCCGTGTCCGCCTGGGCTAACTCCGTCGATCGTGTCGGGCGCGCGTCGAGAGCCCGGCCGGGCGTCGTGACCAGGGTCCAGTACGAGCGGCTCGTCGCCGACCCGGAGAGCGAGCTGAGGACGCTCTGCGCGGCGCTCGGCGAGGACTACGACCCGGCGATGGCGGAGCCGGAGCTCGTCGCGGCGATCGCGGTGCCGGAGCGCAAGCACTGGCACAGCCACACGCGAACGGGCGTGACGACGCGGCGTATCGGGAGCTGGCGCGAGACGCTGGAGCCCTGGGAAGCGGCGCTCTGTGAGACGGTGCTCGGGCGGCGGATGCGGTCGTTCGGGTACGAGCCCACGGGCGCGGGCCGTCCCGGCGCCGGAGTCCTCGCACGCTTCGCCCGCGTGCACGCCGAGCGGCAGCTCCACCACTGGAGGCGCAGAGTGCTGCCCGACCTGCGGGCGCGCCGGCGCGAGCCGAACCCCGTCGGCGCCCTCCTCACCTCCGGCCAGCGCGCGGCCGCAGGGCTCTGAGAGCCCCGTGGCCGGTAGCCTGCACGCCGTGTCGCGACCCCGTCTGAGCATCATCGTCTCGGCCTCCGGCGAGGAGCCGTACCTGCGCGAATGCCTCCTCTCGATCCTCGCCCAGTCCTTCCGTGACGTGGAGGCGACCGCGGTCGTGGCGGGCGCCGAGGGGCCGGACGTCCGGGACGAGCGGTTGGTCGTCCACCGCAGGCAGGGCCCGGTCGACGCCCACGACGCTGTCAACGAGGCACTGGAGAAGGCCGCGGGCGACTACGTCCTCTTCGCCGCCCCGGCCGACCGTCTCGCGCCGGGCGCTCTCGCTGCGATCGTGGCCCGGCTGGACGCGCTCGAGCCCGACGTGCTCGCCGTCGAGGAGGCGCGGGCGTGGGCTCCCGGGCGCGAAAGCCCGGGCCGCCGGCGCACATTCGCCCGTAACGCGCCGGCCGCGGCCTTCACGCTCGAGGAGGAGCCGGCTGCGGCGGAGCTGGGCCTCGACGTCCGGGGACGGATCTTCCGGCGCGCGTTCCTGCTCGAGCACGGCCTCCGCTTCGTCGCGGGGGCCTACGGGCACCTGTCGCTGACGTTGCCCGCCCTCTTCGCGGCCGAGCGGATCGCCGTGCTGGACCGGGTCGGCTACGTGCGCCTGGACCCGCTCGACCCTCCTGCGGGATCGCCCCTCGACGTCTTCGACGCCTACGACGCCGTCTTCGGCACGGCCGGGCCGCGCAGCCGGCTCCTGGCAGCGCCCATGCTGCGCCACTACCTGGATCTCTACGACGCGCTGCCCGCCGGCGAGCGAGCCGAGTTCTTCGCCCGCATGTCGGAGAGCTACCGCCGCCATGCGGGCGGCGCGCCGCCTCGCGGCCCGCGCGCCCGGCTGGTCGCGGGCGGCCGGGAGCGGACGTTCCGCGCCGCCGGGTGGGTGCGCGCGAGGCGGGCCGCCGCGCGCCGCAGGGTAGGGCGCGCTCGACGGCTCGACCGCGCCGCCGCGCGGGGCGGCCGGCGTCTGGCGCTGCGCGCGTACTACCGCGCCCAGCTCCGCGCTCCGCTCGACCCCGCCCTCGCCGTCTTCGCCGCGTACTGGTACCGCGGGTACGCGTGCAACCCGAGGGCGATCTACGAGCGGCTCGCGGAGCTCGTCCCGGCCGTCCGCGGCGTCTGGGTCGTCGCCCCCGAGCACGCCGCCGGCATGCCTGCCGGCGTCGACCACGTGCTGGCGGGGAGCCGGGCCTACTACCGGCTGATCGCCCGAGCCACCTACCTCGTCAACAACGTCAACTTCCCGAACGAGCTCGTGAAGCGTGAGGGCACGATCCACGTGCAGACGCACCACGGCTCCCCGGTGAAGACGATGGGGCTCGACCTGCGCGAGGCCTTCGTCGCCGGGCGGCGGATGGACTTCGAGCGCCTGCTCCGTCGCGTCGCCCGGTGGGACTACAGCATCAGCGCCAATCCGTTCTCGACGCGCGCCTGGAAGCGCGCGTACCCGGGGGACCACGAGACGCTCGAGGTCGGGTATCCGAGGAACGACGCGCTCGTGAACGCGACCGGGGCGGACGTCGAGCGGATCAGGGCCGGGCTGGGCATCGAGCGCGGACGGCGGGTCGTGCTCTTCGCGCCGACGCACCGCGAGTACCTTCGGCGCTACGTGCCGACCGCGGACCTCGCGCGCCTGGCGGACGAGCTCGGCCCCGAAACCGTCATCCTCGCGCGGGTGCACTACTTCTACGACGACGACGGCGAGCTCCAGGGGGCCGGCCGCATCCGCGACGTCTCCGCCCATCCGTCAGTCGAGGAGCTCTGCCTGGCCGCCGACGTGCTCGTGACCGACTACTCCTCGCTCCTCTTCGACTATGCCGTCCTCGACCGGCCGATCGTCGTGCACGCCCCCGACTGGGAGGCATACCGCACGCTGCGCGGGACGTACCTCGACCTGCTCGCCGAGCCGCCCGGCGTCGTCACCAGATCCGACGACGAGCTCGTCCACGCGTTCCGCTCGGGCGCCGTCGGCGGGGACCACGCCGCCCGCCTGCGCGCCGCATTCCGGGCCCGCTTCTGCGCGCTCGAGGACGGCCGCGCCGCGGAGCGCGTCGTCCGCCGCGTCTGGCTCGACGAGGCCGCCGGCATGGAGCGGTCCTCCGAGAGCGCCGCCGCGCGGCGAGTCGAGGTGGAGGCGTGAGCGGGGGCGCCGGCGCGGCCTCCGACCGCGCCCGCCGGCTCGTCCTCGTCGTCGCCATCTCGCGCAGCGGCACGAGCCTCTTCACGGGCATCCTCGCCCAGCTCGGCTTCTCCGTGCCCCAGCCCGAGGTGAAGGCCAACAACACGAACCCGCGCGGGTTCAGCGAGCCGCGCTGGGTCGTCGACTTCCACACGAGGCTCTTGCGCGAGCGGCGCGTGACGCTCTTCGACGCGCGCCCGGCCGCGTGGGAGATCACGGCCGATGCGGCGAACGACCAGACGGCGGTCGCGGAGCTGCGCTCCTGGCTCGAGGTTCAGTTCGTGGGGACCGACAGCGTCGTCGTCAAGGACCCGCGCATCGGCTGGTTCCTGCCGCTCTGGCGCCGCTGCGCCGACGAGCTCGGCCTCCGGACGTCGTTCGCCTGCATGCTGCGCTCGCCGCCCGAGGTCGTGCGGAGCGCCCGCGAGTGGTACGGCACCTGGCTGAACGACGCCAACCGGGCCGCCGCGTGGCTCAACTACACGCTCCAGACGGAGTCGGCCACGCGCGGCGCGCCGCGGGCGTTCATCCGCTACGAGGACCTGCTCGCCGACTGGGCGCGAGAGATCGCCCGCGCCGGCGAGCTCCTCGGCATCCCCTGGCTCGCGTCCGTCGACCGGTCGGAGCACCCCCAGGTCGAGTCCTTCATCGACCCGGCCCTGCGCAGGTCCGCCGTCGACTGGGACGCGATCGACGTTCCAGACTCGATCCGGTCGCTCGGAGACGAGGTCTGGACGGGTGTCACCCGGCTCGCGGAGCCGGGCGGGGACGCGGACGCGACCCGCGAGCCCCTCGCCGCCGCCCGGGAGAGGTACGTGCGCCTC
>JAICGP010000169.1 GCA_025923055.1 Thermoleophilia bacterium | reverse complement strand
GCCGAGAGTCTCGAGACGCCGGCCGCGAACAGCTGGCTGCCCTTCACCGGCGACCTCGACCTCCGCGCCGCGATCTCCGACTTCACCGCCGAGCGCACGGGGCATCGCTACGACCCGGAGCGGGAGATCGTGATCACCTGCGGCGGCATGGAGGGTCTCCTGAACTCGCTCCTCGTCACGGTCGACCCCGACGACGAGGTCGTCGTCACCGACCCGACCTACGCAGGCATCGTCAACCGCATCCACCTCGCCGGCGGCGTCCCGAAGCTCGTGCCCTTCCGCGTCGCGGACGGCGAGTGGCGGCTCGACCGCGACGCGCTCGCCGAGGCGGCCGCCGGCGAGCGCACGACCGGGATGCTGCTCATGAGCCCCTCCATGCCCTCCGGAGCGACGTTCGACGAGGGAGACTGGCGGCTCGTCTGCGATCTCTGCCGCGACCGGAACCTCTTCCTCCTCTACGACGCGGCGATGGAGCGCCTCCTCTTCGACGGGCGCCCGCTCCTGCATCCTCTGATTCACGAGGGCATGGTCGAGCGGACGGTCGTCGTCGGCTCGCTCTCGAAGGAGCACCGGATGATCGGCTGGCGCGTCGGCTGGGTCGCCGGGCCGGCGGCCACGATCGAGGACGCCGGCTGGGCCCACATCTACAACACCACCACGCCGGTCGGCCTCGCCCGGGCGGCCGGCGCCGCGGTGCTGCGCGGCGACCAGGGCCATGTGGGCGAGTGCGTGGCCGAGCTCGAGCGCCGCCGCGACGTCATGCTCGCCGCGCTGGCCGACTGGCCGTTCGTGCGGCCGGGCGGCGGCTGGTCGATGCTCCTCGACGTCGCCTCCCTGGGCCTCGACCCGCAGGACGCTTCCCGCGCGCTCCTCGAAGAGAGCGCGATCGCCGCGACCGCGATGGTCGGCTGGGGCGGGCCCGTCGCCGAGCGTTACGTCCGCTTCGTCTTCAGTGCCGAGCCGGTCGAGCGCCTCGAGACGATCCCGGAGCGGGTCGCGGACGGGACGATCGCGCGCGCGCTCGCGGCGCGCTAGGAACGCAGCGGGGCCGCCGGGCGGCCCCGCTGCCCCGTCGTCAGAGCCCGGGGATGTCCCTGCCGCCGGTGACCCTGCTGATGAGCTCGTCCTGGTCGATCCCGAATCTCTGCAGGATTCCCGAGTCGCGCTCCGTGTCGACCCTCTCCGGGAGCTCCTGCTCGGCCTGGCCGGCCTCCTGCGTCTGCCCGCGCTCGCGGAGCAGGCTCGTGATCGTGCCCTTGGCGATCTCCACGACGTCCTCCTTCGTCGGCGTTCAGAACGGGTGGTGCCGTACCCGCCGCCGGTCGCGAAAACCCCCGAGCGGCCGCCGGCGGCCCTGCTGCCGGTGCTCGGCGGCGACCTGCTCGGACGCGGGTCAGTCGGGCGCTTCCGCGCAGAGCGCGATGAGCGCACGCCGGCACGTCGCGGCGCAACGCCGGCACGCGGCTTCGAGCAGCACCGTCTCGACGTCGTCCCCCTCGAGCTCCAGCGCGTCGAGCATCCGCGCCGTCAGAGCGAGAGCGAGGTCCGCTTCCTCGTCTTCACGGAGGAGCCGTTCGGCCGTCACGTCGCAGAGCGCCCTGACGACCGACCCGCCGCCGGGCTGGGCGGCGAGCTCGCCGCATTCGCGTGCCGCCCGCCACAGGGCCGCCTCGGCGCTCGGCGGCGTCGACCATGCGGCCGGGAACGTCCAAGGCGGCTCGGAGAGGAGCCGCCCGCCCCAGTCCCCACGGCGTCCGGGCCGGTTTCCGGCCTCTGCGCCCACGGCGCACATCTACCCGGCGCACGGTTCGCCCAATCTCACGCCGCCGCAGCGCGGCGAGCCGGGCGGCGAGTCGGCCCGAGCGCGGCCGACGGTGGCTAGGCGCGCTCGACCTGCTTCCGCCTGCGCTCGACCTCGGCCTCGGCGCGCTCAACCGCCGTCTCGCAGGCCGCGAGCTCCCGCTCGGCGCGCTTGAGATCCCCGCGGAGGTCCCGGACCGACCGCTCCGCTTCCTTTTCCTCCTCGCGCGCCCCCGCCAGGCGCTCCTCGGCCTCGCGGAGCTTCTCCTCCGCCTCTCTCTGCTTCGCCGTCGAGGCCTTCGCCCGCTCGGCCGGCTTCGGCTTCGGCAGGTCGGCTGGAAGGGCGCCGAAGCCGAAGCCGGCCGCCTCCTCCTCCTTCGCGAGCCTGCCTTCGCGCAGGCGCGCGCCGACCTCCTCGTCGAGGGCGGCCGCGTGCAGCGTCTCCTCGACGCGCGCGAGCGTCGGCGCGACGCCGGTGTGACCGGCCTCGGAGAGGATCGCCTCGGCCGCCTCGACGAGCGCCCGGATCGCCTTGCGCTCGTCGTCCATGGCGCCCTGGACGACGGTTGGCGACCCGCCTTGCAGGAGCTTTCCGTGCGCCGTGCGCAGGCGCTCTCCGGCCGTCAGCAGGCTGCGGATCCGCATCTTCTCCCGGCGGGCGAGCTGGTTCACGGTCCACGCCGCGACGGTCGGCTTGCGGAGCGCCTTGACGGTGTCGGCGGCCTCGCGGTCGCCGTCGCTACGGAGATCCTTCGCCAGGGCGTCCCGCCGCTCGACGAACTCTCCGACGGGCGCGGCGTACAGCTCGTCGATGGCGGTGTCGCGCTTCGCGGGCACGGCACGGACTCTAGACTCGCGCGCGTGGTCGAGCCCAGGACGGTCGTCGACGAGATCAGCCGCGCCGGCCTCGCCGAGCTGCACACCCACCTCGGCGGCTCGGTCGACCCGGCGGTCATGTGGACGATCGCGCACGACCAGGGCATCGCCCTTCCCGTCAAGGACTACTGGGACTTCGTCGAGCTGGTCACCGTCGACCCGCGCGGCGTCGAGGGCCTGCCCGAGCTGGACGGGATCTACAAGTGGACGGAGCTGATCCAGTCGAGCCCGCTCGCGGTGGAGCGCTCGGTGCACGGGGCGCTCGGGGGCGCCTACCGCACCCAGAACATCACGACGCTCGAGCTCCGCTTCAACCCGATGAAGCGGAACCGCGGCGGCGAGCAGGACCTCGACCACATCATCATGGCCGCCACGCGCGGGCTCGACCGCGCAAAGCTCGAGTACCCGAGCGTCCGCGCCGGCCTCATCCTGATGATGGACCGGACCTTCACACACGAGCAGAACGGGATCATCGTCGAGAAGGCGATCCGCTACTCCGAACGCGGCATCGTCGGCGTCGACATCGCCGGCCCCCGGCCGGACGGCGGGCGCTACTCCTACCGCGAGCTGGCACCGCTCGTCGAGGAGGCGCGCGGGGCCGGCCTCGGCGTCACGATTCACGTCGGCGAGGAGGGCGGCCGGCACGGGATCGAGGAGATCGGCGAGGTCGTCGAGCACCTGCGCCCCGAGCGCATCGGCCACGGCATCCTCGCCGCGCAGGACGAGGGGACGATGCGCCTCCTGCGCGACGCCGGGACGGTGCTCGAGATCTGCCCCAGCTCGAACCTGTTGACGGGCGCGCTCGCCGGCGAGGATGAATTGCGGGATACCGTCCGTGCCTTCGCCGACCACGGCGTCGCCTTCACGATCGCCACCGACGGGCCCGAGATGATGCAGACGCACCTGCGCGACGAGCTGGCGCTCCTCCTGCGGATCGGGGCGCTCGAGCGCGGCGAGTGCGAGGCGGTGAACGCTCGGGGGCACTCGGCGGCGTTCGTACGCCCAAGGGTGTAGGCAAGAAGATCCGCCCGCCTGCCAATGGCGGCGGTGGGCGACCCGCGCGAAGATCGCCGTCATGCTGAGCGTCTACGGCGGAACGAGGTTCACCGAGCGTCAGCGCCAGGTCGTCCGCCTCATCGCCGTGGGGTGTTCGAACGTCGAGATCGCCCAGCACCTCGGCGTCTCGCCTCGCACGGCGAAGGCCCACTCGGACGTCCTGCGCACGAAGCTCGGCGTGAGCCGGCGGCGTCAGATACCGGCCGCCTTCAGGGAGGCGACCGGCGAAGACCCGCTCCAGAGCCTCGAGACGGCGCAGGGCGTGCGCGACGACTCCCGCACGCTGGACTGACTGTCTCGGGGGATGACGGCCCCGGGCCCGCGGCCGACGCCGCGGGCGCGGGCTGCGGCCGCGCGTCCGCTGGAAGCCGTGAGGCTCGAGGGGTAGGCTCACGCGAAGCGGACGCCGCCAGCCGTGACGGAACCCAGGGACGCCGTCCTCACCCCGCTCTTCCGGCGCCACACGCGCCGGCCGCGCTTGACCGCGCTCCTCGACGAAGCGCGGGCGCAGTCGATTCTCCTCACCGCTCCTGCGGGCTACGGCAAGACGACGCTCGCCCGCGAATGGCTTCAGGGCCGGACGGATACGGCCTGGTACCACGCGACGGCGGCGTCGGCGGACGTGGGCGCCTTCTCGGCCGGGCTCGCCGAGGCCGTCGGCCCGATCGTCCCCGGCGCCGGAGAACGCGTCCGCCAGCGACTTCGCGTCGGCGACGCGACCGAACGTCTCGCCCGGCCCCTCGCGGAGCTGCTCGCGGAAGACCTGGACGCCTGGCCGGAAGGCGGCATCATCGTCCTGGACGACTACCACCTCCTCGCCGAGTCGACACCGGTCGAGGACTTCGTCGACTGGCTTCTCATGCTCGCGCCCATCCGGCTGCTCGTGACGGGCCGGCGGAGGCCGGGCTGGGCAACGGCGCGGCGCTTCCTCTACGGGGAAGCGGTCGAGATCGGGCGCGACCAGCTCGCCATGACGAACGAGGAAGCCGCCCGCGTCCTCGAAGGGCGCTCCACGGAGGCCGTGCGCGCGCTCGTCAAACAAGCCGAGGGCTGGCCCGCCCTCATCGGGCTCGCCTCGCTCTCGGCCGAGCTCGACTTCCCGACCGGCCGCATGTCCGATTCGCTCTTCCGCTACTTCGCGGAAGAGGTCTTTCGCAGCGAGCCGCCCGACGTCCAGCGCTTCATGCTCCAGGCCTCGGTCGGGTCGTCCGTAAGCGTCCGTCTCGCCCGCGAGGTCCTCGGCTTCGAGGATCCGGAGCCGATCCTCGAACGCCTGCGCGACGAGGACCTACTCCACGAGGCCGCCCGTGAGGGCGAGCTCCGCTTCCACCCGCTCCTGCGGGAGTTCCTGCGGCGTCGACTCGAAACGGACGATGCCGCGGCCTTTGCCGAGCGGGCTGCGCTCGTCGTCGAGGACGCGAAGGCGGAGGGTCGTTGGGAGGAGGCGTTCGACCTCTCCGTGGAGACGGGCAACGTGAAGGAGGCCGCCGAGATCGCGGGCCGCGCCGCCCGGCCACTCCTCGCCGCGGGCCAGAGCGAGACACTCGAGAAGTGGCTGGACGCCTGCGGCGCCGCGGGCGTCACCGTAGCCGGAGCAGCGCTGGCGCGAGCCGAGCTCTTGATCCGCAAAGGCGAGATGTCAGCTGCGGCCGCGCTTGCAGAGGACACGGTCAGGCGCCTGGACGAGTCGCACCAGGACTTTCCATGGGCGTGCACCGTCGCCGGGCGAGCTCTGCACTTCACATCGAAAGAGCACGAAGCCTTTG
>JAICGP010000168.1 GCA_025923055.1 Thermoleophilia bacterium | reverse complement strand
CGGGCGCGACGTCGATGGTCGTCTGCGGGGCGCCGGTGTCTACCGTCCAGGCGTGGGAGGCGGGCGTCGCGTCGGTGTTGCCGGCGGGGTCGGTGGCGCGGACCTGGAAGGTGTGGCCGCCGTCGGCGAGCCCGGCGAGGGTCTCGGGGCTGGTGCAGGCCGTCCAGGCGCCGCCGTCGAGGCGGCACTCGAAGGTGGAGCCGGCCTCGTCGGCGCTGAACGCGACGCTCGGCGCGTCGTCCGCGCTGGGGTCGGCCGGTGCCGAGTCGATCGTCGTCTGCGGCTGCGTCAGGTCGACCTCGACCACGTCGGCGGACGTGTAGGTCGCCTCGTTCCCGACCCGGTCGGAGACGCGGTAGCGGTAGCGCGCGCACGTGCCGGTCGCGACGGTGTCGGGGCTCGAGACCGCGCTCCAGCCTCCGGCGAAGGGGTCGCAGACGCCGTCCACGAGGGGAGCCGTCTGCCGCTCGAGGACGGCGGAGGAGGCGTCGATGCCCGCGAGGGCGTCGGTACCGTCCGCGACGGAGATCGTGACCGTGCCGTCCGCGTCGTGGCCGTCCGGGTAGGAGACCGAGCCGCCCGACGGAGAAGAGGTGTCGGGCGTCGCGGTGAAGGTGTCCGAGGCGGAGTTGCCGGCCGTGTCGAAGGCGGTGACCGTCTGCGTCCCGGAGAGGTCGCCGAGCGCGACGATCACGGAGTAGGGGCTCGTGAAGTCGTCCACGCCGCCGGGGAAGCGGATCCGCTCCAGGCCCGAGCCGGCGTCGGCCGAGGTCGCCGAGACGGTGTAGGAGCCGGCCTGAGCCGTGTTGAGGAAGATCTCGTCGCCGGAGACGTGCGCCCACGGGCTCGACTCGTCGAGCGTGATCGCCGGCGCGTCCGGGCCGGTGCGGTCGATCCGGATCGTCGCCGCCGCGGTCTGCACCGGCTCGGAGTTCCCGACGCGGTCGAGCGAGAAGTAGCGGATCGTGTACACGCCGTCCGCGGTCAGGGAGACGGTCGTGCCCTCGTCGGAGCCCGTCGTCGGCACGCTCCCGTCGGTCGTGTAGTAGGTCGCCGCGACCCCCGCGCCGCCGTCCGCCGGCGTGAGCGTCACCGTCACCGGGGCCGTCTGCCAGGTCGAGCCCGTCGAGAGGCTGTCGTCGGTCGTCACCGGCGCCGCCGTGTCGGCGGTGAGGTCGAAGGTGGTGTCGGCGGTGTTGCCGGCGCGGTCGTGGGCGGTGACGGTGTGGGTGCCGGGGGCGAGGTCGTCGAAGTCGTAGCCGGCGCTGTAGGGGGCGGTCGAGTCCTGGTTGCCGCCGGGGAAGGCGATGCTGTCGAGGCCGCTGGCGGGGTCGCTGGAGGCGGCTTCGACGGTGTAGGTGCCGCTCTGGGCGGTGTTGAGGTAGAGCTGGGTGCCGTCGGCGTGGGCGTAGGGGCTGCTCTCGTCGAGGGTGAGGGTGGGGGCGGCGGGGGCGGCGAGGTCGACCTTGACGATGTCGCCGCTTGCGGAGACGGCTTCGTTGCCGACCCGGTCGGAGACGCGGTGGCGGTACTGGGCGCACTGGCCGGAGGGGACGGTGTCGGGGCTGGTGACGGTGGTCCAGGCGCCGGCGAAGGGGTCGCAGGCGCCGTCGGTGAGCGGGCTGGTGCGCCGCTCGAGCACGGCGGAGGCGGGGTCGAGGCCGGCGAGCGGGTCGCTGCCCGGGTCGACGGTGATCGTGACGTCGCCGTCGGCGTCGTAGCCGTCCGGGTACGACACCGAACCACCCGCCGGCGCCGCCGTGTCCCGCACGAGGGCGAGCGTGAGCACGGCCGGGTTCCCGAGCAGGTCGGTGACGACGACCTGGAGATCGGCCGGGGCGTCGGTGTTCGCGCTCGTGAAGGCGTACGCGTCCGACTCGAACGGCTGCGTCACGTCGAGCTTGGCCGGGCCGGAGAAACCGGTCTCCGCGACCGCCGGGAAGTCGACCGACTGCACTTCGCCGGGATCGGCGGGCGTCACGACCACGGTGAAGTCGCCGTTGCCCGTGGGGTTGTAGAAGAGCGTGCCCGCGCCGTCGAGCCACTGGAGGCCCGCGCCTGCGCCCTCGGTCACCGAGAGAGTGCCTTCGGGGCCGGTGTTGTCGACGGTGACGGTCCGCCCGCCCGAGTCCGTCGCGTTCCCGACGTTGTCGGTCGCGCGCGCGACGAGCGTGTACTCGCCGTCGGCCGGCTGGCCCGCCCAGGCGGCGGAGAACGGCGCCGTCGTGTCCGGCGCGCCGATCGTCGTGCCGTCGTCGAAAGCGCAGCTCGGGCCGGCGCACCAGCGGAACTCGACCCGGGCGACGCCCGCGCCGGCGTCGGTCGGGGCGGCCGAGACCGTCGCGCCGCTCGCGATCGAGGCGCCGGCCGTCGGCGCCGTGAGCGCGAAGTCGGCCGGCCCGGTGACGTCGGCCGTCACGTCGAAGGAGCCCGCAGCGCTGTTGCCGGCCGCGTCGTAGGCCGTGACGGCGTGGCTTCCCGGGCCGAGGTCGTCGAAGTCGTAGGTCGTCCCGTACGGGCTGGAGACGTCGTCCACGGCGCCGGGGAAGCGGATCCGGTCGAGGCCCGAGCCCGCGTCCGACGAGGTCGCGGAGACGTCGTAGCTGCCCGTCTCGCCGGTGTTCAGGTAGATCGTCGCCCCGCTCGCGTGCGCGTAGGCGCTCGTCTCGGAGAGCGTCACGACGGGGACGGAGGGCGCCGTGTTGTCCACCGTAGCCGTGCGGAGCGCCGAGGCGGAGGAGTTGCCGGCCGCGTCGGTCGCGACGGCGCGAAGCTCCCAGTCGCCGTCGGCGACCGCGGTCGTGTCCCAGTCCACCGAGTAGGGCGCCGCGGCGTCAGAGCCGATCGAGACCCAGGCGCCGCCGCCCGCCGGCCGGCGCTCGAAGGCGACGGAGTCGATCCCGGAGCCTCCGTCGCTCGCGGTGGAGGAGACGGAGATCGTGCCGGCGAGCAGGGCGCCGTCCGCCGGGGCGGTGAGGGAGCCGGCCGGGTCGGTGCGGTCGATCGTGACGTCGACGACGTCCTCGCCGGTGTTGGCGGCGCCGTCCGTCGCGACGGTCCGCAGCGCGCGGTTGCCGTCCGGGTCGACCGTCCAGGACGCGGAGTACGGAGCCGTCGCGTCCACGCCGAGCGAGATCCAGGAGCCCGTGGCGCAGCCGGCGCTTGCATCCGAGCAGCGGAAGAACTCGACCCCGTCGAGGTCGACGTCCGGGCTCGTCGCCGAGACGGTGAAGGGGTCGGCGGAGCCGCCGTTCACGTAGGCGCCCGGGGCGACGATCGAGACCGTGGGCGCGTTGTTGTCAACCGTGACCGTCCGCGCCGCCGACGTGAACGTGTTGCCGGCCTCGTCCGAGGTGACGACGCGCAGGTCGTAGTCCCCGTCCGCGAGCGACGTCGTGTCCCAGTCGACGGAGTAGGGAGCCGTCGCGTCCGAAGAGATCGCGACCCAGGCGCCGCCGCCGGCGGGCCGCCGCTCGAAGAGGGCGGCGTCGACGCCGGAGCCCGCGTCGGCGGAGTCGGAGGAGACGGCTGTCGTGCCCGAGACGACGGCGCCGTCGGAGGGCGCCGTCAACGAGCCGGTCGGATCCGTGTTGTCGATCGTGACGGTCTGAGGAGCGGAGTCGAGCGTGTTGCCCGCCACGTCGGTGACGCGCGCGAGGACGCGCACGTCACCGTCCGCCGGCTGGCCCGACCACGTCACGGAGTAGTCCGGCCCGGTCGAGCTGGAGCCGATCGGCGTCGACGGCGAGCACGACGCGCCGGCGCAGTAGAGGTAGGCGACGGAGGCGACGCCCGAGCCGCCGTCCGCGGCGGAGCCGGTGAGCTCGAAGTCCTCGCGGATCGCGTCGGGCAGGTCGTCGAGCGTGGCGGCGCTCGGCGCGGTGTTGTCGACCGTGACCGTGCGCGTCGCCGAGGTCGTGCTGTTGCCGGCGGCGTCCGTCGTCACGACGCGCAGCTCCCAGTCGCCGTCGGCGACCGCGGTCGTGTCCCAGCTGACGGAGAACGGGGCGCCGGCGTCCGTGTCGACCGCCGTCCAGGCGCCGCCACCGGCCGGCCGCCGCTCGAAGGCGGCCGAGGCGACGCCCGAGCCGGAGTCGGCCGAGTCCGAGGAGACGGCGACCGTGGCGCGGAGCGCGGCGCCGTCGGCCGGACCGGTCAGGGAGCCGCTCGGCGCGGTCGCGTCGAACGTGAAGGTGCGGCTCGCAGGAGCCTCCGCGTTCCCCGCCGCGTCGGCGGCATGGACGCGGACCGTGTAGTCGCCGTCCGCCGGGAAGCTCGAGGCCGGGAAGGCCCACGACCAGCTGCCGCCCGCGAGCGTCGCCGCGAAGAGCTGCTCGCTCGCGCCGGCGAACGAGGCGCCGTTCCAGTAGAGGCCCGTCGAGTCGCGCTGCAGCGAGACCTCCACGGAGTCGACGCCCGCGCCCGTCCCGTCGGAGTACGTGCCACAGGCGCCGCTCGGCGCGCAGCCGCCGTTCCAGCCGGAGGCGTCGAGAGCCGCTCCCGCGCCCGGGAAGGCGAGCGTCGAGCTCGGCGCCGTCGTGTCCACGAGCCAGGTGAAGGAGGCGGGGGAAGAGTCGGTGTTGCCGGCGGTGTCCGTGGCGCGGACCTGGAAGGTGTGGCTGCCGTCGGCGAGGCCGGCCAGGCTCTCGGGGCTGGTGCAGGCGCTCCAGGCGCCGCCGTCGAGGCGGCACTCGAACGTGGAGCCGCCCTCGCTCGCCGAGAAGTCGAAGTCGGCCGACGTGGACGTGGTCGGGTCGGCGGGGCCCGAGTCGATCGTCGTCTGCGGCGGCGCCGTGTCGACGGTGAACGTCCGCACGGGGCCGCCCTCGACGTTGCCCGCGTCGTCGCTCGCCCGAACGTGCGCCGTGTAGATGCCGTCGGTGCCGAAGTCGGCGGCGTCGAAGCTCCAGGACCAGCTTCCACCGGCGAACGTCGCCGTGAGGAACGTCTCGCCCGGTGCGTCGAAGGAGTCTCCGTCCCAGTAGAGGTCGGCGCCGACCCGCTTCAGCGAGACCTGGACGAGGGCCACGCCCGAGCCGGCGTCCGCGGCGGTGCCGCAGAGCCCGCCCGCGGCGCAGCCCGCGCCCCACCCCGCCGCGTTGTAGGAGCCGCCCGAAGCCGGGAAGTCGAAGACGGCGCTCGGGTCCGTGTTGTCGATCCTGAAGGTGCGGCTCGGCCCGGTCTCGGTGTTGCCGGCGTCGTCGGCGGCACGCACGTGGACGGTGTAGAGGCCTTCGGCCGGGAAGCCGCCCGCGGGGAACGCGTACGACCAGTCGCCTCCGGCGAGGCTCGCGGCGAAGAACGTCTCGCCCGCCGCGTCGAAGGAGTCTCCGTCCCAGTAGAGCCCCGTCGCATCCCGCTCGACCGAGATCTCGACCTCGGCGACGCCCGAGGTGGCGTCCGAGTGGGTCCCGCAGAAGCCGGTCGTCGCGCACCCCGTGTTCCAGACGCCGTTGCGGTACTCGCCGCCCGCCGCCGGGAAAGAGATCGCGGCCGCCGGATCGGTGGTGTCGAGGGCGAACGTCCGGCTCGAGGGTGTCTCCACGAGGCCGACGTCGTCCGTCGCGCGCACGCGGAT
>JAICGP010000167.1 GCA_025923055.1 Thermoleophilia bacterium | reverse complement strand
GACGGGCTCGAGGCAGCGCTCGAGCGCGCCGGCGGCCGCGCTACGGCGTGTCGCTGTCGTCGGCGTCGGTATCGGTCGCGTCGCCGTCGGTCGTGTCGGTGTCGTCCCCGTCGGCGTCCGCCTGCGGGTCGAGCCGCTCGTCCGTCTCGGTGGTCTGGATCTCGTCGTCACGCAGCGTGCTCATGGCTTCCTCCTGATGGGGAACGCTCGAAGGCCTCCAACGTCGGCCGGTATACCCTAAACGCCGCCGGGGCGAACGCCGTCGAGCCTAGTACGCCGCGACCGGGGTCTCCACGACGCAGTCGCGCGCGCCGATGCGGCGGAAGAGCTCGTTCTGCTCCTCACCGAGCTCGACGATTGCCGCCGCAAGGAGCGAGATCGTGTCCGGTTCGCCGCGGCGGGCGGCGGCCAGCATCCGCTCCAGCAGGTGGATGCCCTCCTCGCCCAGCGCCTCCGCGCGCCTCTCCTCGTCGCGGAACGCGGGCGGCGTCTTCACGCCCAGGGACGCTCCCTGGTAGTGGCGGGCGAGCGCAATGACCTTCGTCAGGTACGTCTCGAGCTCGGCGAGCGTCCTCGGCCGGCCGAGCGCCTCCACGTCCTCGAGCTGCTGCCGGCACGAGGCCTCGAGCGCCCGCACGAACCGCCTCCTGGCCTTCGCACCGGGCCGGCGCTCGTTCGCGCCGGCGGAGGTCGCCGCAGCGCCGGCGCCGTTCGTCTCGCCGCGGGTTCGGGCTGCGAACTCCGCCGCGTCGCGGGGAGGGCGCTCGAAGAGCGAGCTTCCGAGCGCGGCGGCTCCTCCGAGCGCCGCGGCGGCGACGGCGAGCACGACGACTGTCTTGAGGAGCTTCCGGGCGAGTCTCACGGCTTCCCCCAAGCGGAGCATCGCCACGAGGGGTGGCCGCCTCGTCGCTCGAACGAGTGATTGCGTCGAGCGCCTAGACGCAGTCCAGCGCGCCGATCCGGCGCATGACGCCGCTCCAGCCGCGGTCGGAGGCGCGCAGCTCCCCGCGTAGGCGCTCCAGCCGTGGGGCGTCGCCCTGCCGCGCGGCGGCCAGCATCCGGTCGAGAATCGGCTCCTGGACGTCGACGTGGTGGAGAAGCCACTCGGCCTCCTCCCGATACGAGGGCGGTACGGGGAGGCCGACAAGCTCGCGCCTCTGCTCGTCCGCGAATGCGCGTCGTCGCGAGAGCCACGCCGCCCACTCGGCCGGCGACTCGGGATCGCCGAGCGCCGCCTGCCGCTCCCACCAGCCCGTGCACCAGCGCTCGACGGCGGCAGCGTAGCGCGCCTCGGACGCCGATCTCCCGGAGGCGCCGCCGACGAGCGCTGCGAGCGCGACAGCGCCGGCGGCCACGGAGAGAACGCAGAGACGTCGCATGCATCCGGCGTCGGTGCAGCCGCCCGCGCGTCTCGTCGCTCGAACGAGTGATTGCGGCGCTCCGTTAGAGTGGCCGCCGCCGTGGACCTCTACGAGTACCAGGGGAAGCAGCTCTTCGCGCGCGCCGGGATCCCCGTCTCGGAGGGACGCGTCGCCGAGACGCCGGCCGAGGCCCGTACGGCCGCCGAGGAGCTCGGCGGGCAGGTCGTCGTCAAGGCGCAGGTACTCGTCGGGGGGCGCGGGAAGGCCGGCGGAATCAAGCTCGCCGACAGCCCCGACGAGGCCGAGGCCTATGCCTCGGACATCCTCGGCATGGACATCCGCGGCCACGTCGTCCGGCGCCTCTGGCTCGAGCGGGCGTCGGAGATCGCCAAGGAGTACTACCTCTCGATCACGTTCGACCGCGGCGAGAAGAAGCCGCTCTTCATGCTGACCACGCAGGGCGGCGTCGACATCGAGGAGGTGGCGGCCGAGAGCCCGGAGGCGCTCGCGAAGCTCCACGTCGACCCCCTCGTCGGCTTCCAGCCGTGGCAGGCGCGCTGGCTCTGCTTCACGGCGGCGATCGAGGACGTGGGCGAGCAGAAGCAGGTCGCGGCCATCGTGGAGAACCTCTACGGCGCCTTCGTCGACTTCGACGCGATGCTCTGCGAGGTCAACCCGCTGATCGTGACGCCCGAGGGCGAGGTGAAGGCGCTCGACTCGAAGTTCACCGTCGACGACAACGCGCTCTACCGCCATCCGGAGGTCGGCGAGATGCGCGACGTCGAGGCGGCCGACCCCCAGGAGCGCCTCGCGCGCGAGAAGGACGTCACGTACGTGAAGCTCGACGGCGAGGTCGGCATCCTCGGGAACGGCGCCGGGCTCGTCATGTCGACGCTCGACGTGATCGACCAGGTGGGCGGCCGGCCGGCGAACTTCTGCGACCTCGGAGGCGGCGGCGACGCCGAGGGGGTCGTCGCAGCGCTCGAGGTGATCACCACGGATCCGCAGGTGAAGGCGATCCTCTTCAACATCTTCGGCGGCATCACGCGCTGCGACGAGGTCGCGCGCGGCATCCTGGAGGCGCTCGAGCGGATGACGATCGAGCATCCGATCGTCGTGCGCCTGGACGGGACGAACGCCGAGGAGGGGCGGCGGCTCTTGGCCGAGGCCTCGCCCGCCAACCTCCACGTCGAGGAGACGATGCTCTCCGCGGCGGAACGCGTCGTGGAGCTCTCGCGATGACGCCGTCCGTCTGGGACGAGCGGGCGCAGGCGTACCGGGAGAGCGAGGCGCACCGCGAGGGGCCCGACCTCGACCTGCTCGTCGAGTGGGCCGCAGACGCTCGGACGGCCCTCGACGTCGGCTCCGGCGGCGGCCACGTGGCGCGACGGCTGCGGGACGGAGGGCTGGACGTCGTGACGGTCGACCCGGCGCCCGGGATGGGCGCGGACGTGCAGGCGGCGGCCGAGGACCTGCCCTTCGCGGACGCGAGCTTCGACGTCGTCGCGACCCGCGTCGCCGCGCACCACTTCGGGGACGTCGCCGCCGCCGTCGCCGAGCTGGCGCGGGTGTCGGCCGACCGCGTGCTCGTCGTGGACAACCTCTTCATGGGCGACGCCGCAGAGGAGGCCGACCGGGTGCGCGACCCCTCGCACGTCCGCAACTACACCGAGCAGGAGTGGTGCGCGCTCTTCGAGGGCGCCGGCCTCACCGTCATGGAGACGCGCCGCGTCGACAGGCCGATGCGCTTCGGCCCCTGGCTCGGGCGCTCCGGCTGCACGGGCGCCGCCGCCGGGCGGGTCCGGGAGCTCCTCGCCGACCGGATCGACGGCGACACGATCACGCTCGACCGGATCGCGCTCCGGGGGGTGAAGGGGTAGTGGCGATCATCGTCGACCGCGAGACGCGCCTCCTCGTCCAGGGGCTTACCGGGCGCGAGGGCTCCTTCCACGCGACGCGCAACAAGGCGTACGGCACGAACGTCGTCGCCGGCGTCACTCCGGGGAAGGGCGGCGAGGAGGTCGAGGGAGTTCCCGTCTTCGACACGGTCGAGGCCGCGGTCGCCGAGACGGGCGCGAACACCGCCATGGTCTTCGTCCCCGCGCGCTTCGCGGCCGACGCGATCTACGAGGCGGTCGCGGCCGGCATCGAGACGGTCATCTGCATCACGGAGGGGATCCCGGCGCACGACATGCTCAGGGTCTACAACCACGTGCGGCCGCGCGGCGTGACACTCGTCGGTCCGAACTGCCCGGGGGTGCTCTCACCCGGCAAGTCCAACGTCGGCATCATCCCGGCCGAGATCTTCCGCGAGGGCACCGTCGGTCTCGTGTCGAGATCCGGCACCCTCACGTACCAGATCGGGCACGAGCTGACGCAGCTCGGCATCGGCCAGAGCTCTATCGTGGGAATCGGGGGGGACCCCGTCGTCGGGTCGTCGTTCGTGGACGTCCTCGAACGCTTCGAGGCGGATCCCGAGACGGAGCTCGTCGTCATGGTCGGCGAGATCGGCGGCGCCGAGGAGGAGAAGGCGGCGGCGTTCATCGAGGCCGAGATGTCGAAGCCGGTCGTCGCGTACATCGCCGGCTTCACCGCACCGCCCGGGAAGACGATGGGCCACGCCGGCGCGATCATCTCGGGCACCGCGGGCACGGCGCGGGCGAAGAAGGAGGCGCTCGAGGCCCACGGCGTCCGCGTCGGGACAAACCCGACCGAGGTCGCGCGCCTGGCCGCCGAGGTCGCGCGCGCCGGAACTCCGGGCTAGCGCGGTCCGTCGCGCCGCGCGCCGACCAGCCGTCCGGCGCCGACCGCCAGACCGACGGTCAGGAGCCCGAGCCCGAGAACGAGGATCGCGAGCGGCAGGAGTCCGGTGCCGCCGAGGGTGCCGTCGTCGCCCCGGGTGGCGGGCGCCGCCTCGCCGTCCGGCTCCGAGTCGCTCTCGGCGTCGCCGAGGACGCCGCCCGCGGAGACGCCGCCCTCTTCCCGCGCCTCTCGGTCGGCGGCGAGCGTCGCGGCGTCGCGTCCACCCCCGGCGCTTCCGCCGCCGTCGCGATCGAGCGGGCACTTGTCGTAGTCGCCGGCAACGGGGTTGCCGGTCGCGGGGCTCGCGCACGGGCACACGTCGTCGGAACCGCCGCCGCCGCCCGAGCCGGAGCCGCCGCCGGAGCCCGAGCCGCCGCCGCCAGAACCGTCGCCGCCGCCCGACCCCGAGCCGGAGGAGCCGGAGCCCGATCCGGAGCCGCCGCTCGTACCGCCGAGGGAGGGCGTCGTGCCGCCGGACCCCGAGTCGCTTCCGCCGGACCCGGAGCCCCCGCCGCCGGGCAGGCTCGGCGCCTCGGGAGCAGGAGGCGGATCGGTGTCGGGAAGCGGAAGCTCCGGAGCATCCGGGAGCTGCTCGGTCGTGTCCTCGACGTCCGGAACCTCGACGTCGGGGAGCTGGGCCGGCGCCGCGGGAGCGCCTGCCGCCCAGAGGCCCACGAGGAGCGCGAGGATCGCCGCCTGCCGCATGGTGTGAAGGTTTCCCCCGCCCCGGGCGTGTAAACCCGAACCGCGCCCGCCCGCGCCGTCAGTAGACTCGCGCCCATGAACCAGATCTCCTTCGCCCGCGGCGTCCCGGGCCCGGACCTGCTCCCGATCGAGGAGCTCGGCGAGTGCGCGAAGGCTGCGCTCGCCCGCGACGGCGCGACGGCGCTCAACTACGGTCCTCCACTCGGCTACGAGCCGCTCCGCACGTGGATCGCCGACCGGCACGACGTCCCGGTCGAGCGCGTGATGGTGACCAACGGCTCCCTGCAGGCGTTCAACTTCATCGCCCGCCAGCACGTCCTCGCCGGCGCCCGCTTCTTCGTCGAGGCGCCCTGCTACGACCGCTCGCTGCAGATCCTCCGGCGCCTCGGGGCCGACGTCCGGACGATTCCGCTCGGCGAGGACGGGCTCGACGTCGACCTCCTGGAGGAGAGGCTCTCGGCCGCGACCGGCCCCAGCCTCGTGTACACGATCCCGACCTTCCAGAACCCGAGCGGCCGCACGCTCTCGGAGGAAAACCGGCGGCGGCTGCTCGCGCTCGCGCGCGCTCACGGCGCAGCGGTCCTCGAGGACGATCCCTACGGTCTCCTCCGCTTCGGCGGCGACGCTCTCCCGCGACTCTTCGAGCTGGCGGGCGGCGAGGGCGTCATGTTCCTCTCCTCCTTCTCGAAGACGGTCGCGCCCGGCATCCGGGTCGGCTACGCCATCTTGCCGGAGGAGCTGATGGCGACCATG
>JAICGP010000166.1 GCA_025923055.1 Thermoleophilia bacterium | reverse complement strand
CTTCATCGCCGTCGACATGATGTTCTTGCGCCGCGAGGCCCCGCCCTCGTACGCCATGAAGCCGACGTGGATCAGCCACATGACGACGACGGTGAAGAAGTAGAACTGCTCGGCGAGGATCGCGCTGTCGAGGCCGAGCTGTTCCTCGACCTGGGTTGCCTGAGCGAGCAGGGACGCCATCAAGAAGCCCTCCTAGCGACAGACGCCACGAAAGCACCGCTAACCACTGGAGCCGGACCAACCTACGAGACCCGCCGGACGGCTCCCAGGTACCGCGCTCCCATCTTTTTCTTGCCGGAGGTGTAGGGAGTGGACACACCGCGCGGCGGCCCTCCGGGCCCTCAGCGCCCCCGCCGCACCTCCAGCACGTCACCGCTCCTGCCGTCGACGACGACGACGGTGACCCGGGTCAGCTCGCCGTCCGCGCCGACCGTCGCGAGCGAGACCGCCCAGGAGGGGCGCGACTGGACACCGCGAGGAAGGAAGCGGACGCCGACCCGGTCGGGCTCGTAGTCGATCTCTTCCCGGGCGATCTCGACCGCCTCCTCCTGGGATACCTCGGTGTCCCGCGAGGCGCAGGTCCGGGCGGCGAGGAGCGCCAGCAGCAGCACGAAGACGAGGATCGCGACCCGGAAGAGCGGCCGATCCCGGAGGCTACGCGCGCGCTCGCTGCCAGCGTCGGTAGACGGAGTAGCCACGGAGCGCGAGGTAGCCGACGAAGTGGGTGAGGAAGACGAGCGAGAGCCACCAGCCCCACCACTTCCAGTGCGGGCGGGGCTCGAGCTCGCGCAGCTCGATCACGGTCAGGTAGAGGGAGACCGCGAGCGTCAGGAGGATGAGGAGGTCGGGCGCCCGCGGCAGCAGGTAGAAGAGGGCCACGGGAGGATCGTGCGGGAAGCGCGCGTCGCGCGCAAGCGTCGTCGGCGTCGCGGCCGGTGGCGCCCCGCCGAGGCAGCGCCGCTACCGTGGACCGGGTCGCCCCGTGAGCAGGAGAACGGTCATCGTCGTCCTCGCGGCGCTCGCGCTCGCCGCCGCAGCGGGCATCGTCGCGCTTGCCGTCGCGTTCCTCACGCCGGCGGACCGCGGCGCGTACGCCGGGAGCGTGCCGCCCGCGGACCAGCAGCTTCCGGAGTTCGAGCTGCCCGACTCGACGGGCGCGACCGTGCGGAGCCGTGACCTGCGAGACAAGGTCGTCCTCGTCACGTTCCTCGACACGCAGTGCCGTGAGTCCTGCCCGCTCATCGCGGCGGCGCTCGCGCGAGGCCTCGACCGGCTCGAGCCCGACGAGCGCCGCGACGTCGTGGCGCTCGGGATCAGCGTCGACCCGAGCGGGGACGACCGCGAGAGCGTGCGCGCGTTCCTCGCCCGTCACCGGGCCGAGGAGCGACTTCGCTATCTCGTCGCAGACGAGGAGGCGCTCCGGCCCGTCTGGGAGGAGTTCGCCGTGGCGTCCTCCCTCGACAGCGGCTCCGACGACATCCACTCCGCGCCCGTGCGGATCTACGACCGGGAGGGCAGGTGGGTGACGACGCTGCATGCCGGCGTCGACCTCACGCCGGACGCGGTCGCCCACGACGTGCGCCTCGCGCTCGGCACCTGAGCGCCGCGGCCTACGACCAGGGGTAGGGCGAGCTCGAGACGGGGTGCAGGTCGCCCGTGGCGAAGCGGTCGAACCGGAACGGGTAGAGGAGGCTCGAGTGCTCCCCGAGGAGTACCTTCGCCACCTCCCGCCCGACGCCGATCATCTTGTAGCCGTGGTTCGAGTCGAGGATGGCGTAGGCGTTCGGTCGCATGTAGTCGAAGACCGGGAAGTTGTCGGCGGTGAACGCGCCGACGCCGCCCGAGCGCGCCTGCTTGTAGAGCGGGCGGCAGCCCTCGAAGCGGCTCATCGCGTGCGAGAGCGCCGCGCACCACATGTCCGGGAAGCCGGGATCGACGTCGGTCGTCGACGGGTAGGGGTCGAGCTCGACGTCGCCCTCCACGACGAGGGGCGAGGCGCCGCCCTGGACGCCGTGGCGGTCGCGCTTGTAGTAGATGCCCCAGAGCTCGTCGGTGACGAGCGTCCCCTCGTCGGTGTAGAGGGGCGCGTCGGTGTCGAGATGGACGACCGGCGGCGCGCCCCCGTCCACCGTGGCGAACAGGGCCGGGTCGACGGCGATCTCGCCCTCCTGGAGGTTCCAGTAGGTCCACATCGGCCGGTCGGCGATCACCTCGCCCGCCGGCGTGCGCACGTCGATCGTCGCCGGCAGCTCGAGCAGCGCCCAGACGTGCTTCGCCCAGGGCCCCGGTGCGAGCACGAGCTGCTCGCCGACCTTCAGCCGGCCGCGGCTCGTCTCGACGGCGAGGATCGTCCCGCCGCCCTCGTGCTCGAAGCCCCGCACCTCGACGCCGGTGAGGATCTCGACGCCCTCCTCACGGCACTTGCCGGCCAGCCCGAGGACCGATTCCCGGTTGAAGGCGAAGCCGCCCTGGTGCTCGTGGAGGAGCGCCGTCACGCCCCGGGCGCGCCAGTCCGGGAAGAGGGCCTTCATGTAGGCGGCGACGTCCGCCTGGCCGGTCACGAAGGTGGAGCGGTAGCCGATCTGCTCCTGGCGCTCGAAGGTCGCGGCCAGGTCGGCCTCCTGCACCTCGGGCCCGAGCGCCATGTAGCCGACCGGGTTGTAGGCGTACGCCTCGGGATCGGACTCCCACACCTCGACGCAGGCCTGCATGAGCTCGCTCATGGCCGGCTGGAAGTAGTTGTTGCGGACGACCCCGCAGGCGATACCCGACGCGCCCGCGCCCGGCTCGGCCTTCTCGAGGACGAGGACGTCCCGCCCGGACCCGAGGCCCCGGGTGCGAAGCTGCCGGGCGAGGTGGTACGCCGTCGAGAGGCCGTGGATGCCCGCGCCGAGGACGACGTAGGGGGACGAGACGGGAAGCTCGGGCACGAGTTATTGCCTCCTCGGCAACTGCGTTGCGAATCTGCCATAGTGACCGTACCATGGCCCGGACCGGAAGGCCAGCCACGCGCCGGGTGGCGGCGGTCGAGCGCGCCGTCACGCTCGTCGAGGCGCTCGCCGACGCGGAGCCGGAGCTCGGCACGAACGAGCTCGCGCGGAGGGCCGGCCTCCACCCCAGCTCGGTCTCGAGGCTCCTCGCCACGCTCGTCGCCTCGGGTCTGGTCGAGCACGTGGAGGAGAGCGGCCGCTACCGCCTCGGCCTCCGCCTCCTCGACCTCGGCAACGCCGTCCTCGCCCGCCTCGACCTGCGCGACGTCGCGCGCCCTCACCTGAGGGCGCTCGTCCACGAGACCGGCGAGACCGCCACGCTCTCGGCGCCGGGCGACCCGGACGCCGTCACGGTCGACTTCGTCGAGAGCGGGTCGTCCGTCCAGAGCGTCGCCCGCCTCGGCCGGCCGAGCGTCGCGCACGCCACCGCGACGGGGAAGGTGGCGCTCGCCTTCGGCGGCGTCACGCTTCCGCCCGGCGCCCTCCGCAGCTTCACGGCGCGGACGATCGTCGACCGCGCGCAGCTCGAGGACGAGGTACGGCGCGCCCGGGCGGCGGGCTGGGCACGGGCGGAGGGCGAGCGCGAGGACGGCCTCAACGCGCTCGCGGCTCCCGTGCGCGGCAGCGGCGGCCAGCTCGCCGCCGTCCTCGGCCTCCAGGGACCGGCGCCGCGCTTCGGCGAGGAGGCGATGGCGAGCGCGATCGCACCGCTCCTCGCCCGTGCAGCGGCCGTGTCGCACGCTTTAGGCTGGCGCGGACCCGACGAGGAGGACTCGTGAGCACGGACGCAGGCACCATCCGCACCGCCTTCGACGGCCCCCAGCGAGCGCTCGGCGCCGAGTTCATGGAGTGGGAGGGCTGGTGCTGGCCCAACCACTTCGGCGATCCCGTGGCCGAGCACAACGCCGTGCGCCGGCACGTCGGCGTCTGGGACGAGTCGCCGCTTCGCAAGTGGGACTTCACCGGCCCCGACGCGCTCGCGGCAGCCGACCGGATCTTCACGAACGACATGCTGGGGCTGGAGATCGGCCAGGTCCGCTATGCGCCGTTCTGCGACGCGAACGGGAAGATGGTCGGGGACGGCACCGTGTTCAAGTTCACCGACGCGAGCTGCTGGGTGATCACGGCGCTCGACTCGGACCTCGACCACATGAACGACGTCGTGGCCGGCATGGACGTCTCGATCGAGGCGATCACGGAGGACCTGCCGCACGTCCAGCTCCAGGGCCCCGGAGCGCGCGAGCTCCTGGCCGGCCTCGTGGACGAGGAGATCGAGGCGCTCGGCTACTTCCGCTTCCTCCCTCACCAGGTGCACGTCGGCCGTGCCCCCTGCTGGGTCTCGAGGACCGGCTACTCGGGCGAGCTCGGCTACGAGATCTTCTGCGACCCGGACTACGCGGAGGAGATCTGGGCCGCCCTCACCGGCGCGGGCGCGACGCCGTACGGGCTCGCGGCGGTGGAGACGCTGCGCATCGAGTCAGGGCTCATCTTCATCGGGTACGACTACTTCCAGCACGAGACGGACCCCTTCGACATGTCGCTCGACAAGGTGATCCGCCTCGACGGCGGCGACTTCCAGGGCAAGGAGGCGCTCGCGGAGACGGCGAAGAGCCCGCCGCGGCGCCTCGTGACGCTCTCGCTGGAGGGGTCCGAGGTGCCCGAATACGGCGCCGCCGTCACGAAGGACGGCGAGCCGGCGGGGACGCTCACGAGCCCGTGCGAGAGCCCGACCCTCGGGAGGGTGATCGGGATGGCCGCCCTCGAGACGCGCTTCGCGCGGAAGGGCGAGACGGTCGAGGTCGCCCTCGGCGACGGCTCCGTCGCCGCGACGGTCGACGACTTCCCGGTCTACGACCCGGAGAAGCGCCGGCCGCGGAGCTAGGAACGGTCTGCGGATCCGGCAGGAGGTCCCGGGCACCGCCTCAGCGTCGGGCGAGGCGGCGACCGCTCTCCATCTCGGTCGGCGTGTAGTTGATCTCGTAGTGGTGGTAGAGGGCTGACTCCCCCGCCTGCGAGAGCTCGTCGCCGTGCATGTCGATGTTGGGGGCGTCCTCGACCTGCGCCTTGGAGACCGTCACCTGGAGGTTGTCGGGGCCGATCGTGAGCCCGCGCAGCGGCACGAACGTCAGGTGCCGGGCGAACAGGCCCTCCTTCACCGTGCCGAACATCGGCTCGTCCGTCTCGACGTCGACGTACACGTCCTCGAGCTTGCCGATCTTCTCGCCGTCGCGATCGACCAGGTCCTTGCCGTGCCAGTCGGCGATGTTCTGATGCTCGGCCATATCCTTCCTCCTCATCCAACGGTAGCCCGGCAGGCGGCCTGGGTACGCCGGGCTCTCCCTGCCCGCCACTCGAGTCTCCAGCTTACTGCCTCTGGTGCCCGGTTTCGCCGGTCGGAAACCGAGCGGTTCGCGGGTGCCGGCGCGCCACGACGGCTCGACTACCGGGAGTGGCCCCGTCCCGAGGCCGCGGCCACGAGCTGGGCGAACGGCCCGAGGAAGCGGCGGTCGACCCGCCACTCCTCCTGCAGCTCCCACTGGACGGCGAGCACGTAGCCGTCGCCGTCCAGCTCGACGGCCTCGACGACGCCGTCGGGGGCGCGCGCGACGACCGTCAGCTCGGACGCGACCCGGTCGAGCGCCTGGTGGTGGAAGCT
>JAICGP010000165.1 GCA_025923055.1 Thermoleophilia bacterium | reverse complement strand
GGCGCGACGATCGAGGCGCTGCAGGCCGACTACGTCGTCGCCGCGCGCGCGAAGGGGCTCCGCCACCGCCGCGTCGTCGCCGTCCACGCCGTGCGCAACGCCCTCATCCCGGTGATCACCGCGGGCGGGCCGCTGCTCGGCTACCTGCTGACGGGCGCCTTCGTCATCGAGCTGATCTTCTCCGTCCCCGGGATCGGCCGCTACTACATCGCTTCGGTCTCGGCGCGCGACTACAACGTCGTCCTCGGCATCACGGTGCTGCTCGCCCTGCTGATCATTCTGATGAACCTCGTCGTGGACATCCTCCACGCGCTCCTCGACCCGCGCGTGCGGACGACGGGCTAGATCGGCTCGACGCGGCCGTTGCCGGCGGCGCGGTTGCGGATCTCGCGCTCGCGCTCGACGGCGTCGGCGGCCTGGTTCAGCATCGGCGCGAGGCGGACCACGCGCTCCCGCTCGGAGCGGATCTCGAGCAGCCCCTGCTTCACCTCGGGGCCGAAGTCGATGCGGGACGCGATCTGGTAGGCGATCGAGTCGGCGTCGAGATCGAGGTCGTCGAGCTCCGCCTCCGCCGCGTCGACCACGCGCGTGTACGCGACGAGGCACTCCTCGACCTCCTCCTCGCTGGGCGTGTCCGCGTCGTCGGGGAGGGGCTCGACCTCGGCCGTCCGGAACGCCCGGCCCTCCGTGAGCCCGAGGAGCTGGAACCGTTCCTGCGCCTCGACGACGACGTTCAGCCGTCCGTCGGGGAACTGGTCGAGGACCTCGACGACCGAGCAGCGCGTGCCGACCTCGCGCATGCCCGCGTCGTCCTCCAGCACGATCCCGAAGTCGCTGCCCGAGTCGAGGCACTCGCCGATCAGCTCGCGGTAGCGCGGCTCGAAGACGTGCAGCGGCGCCTGCTCGCCCGGCACGAGGACGAGGTTCAGGGGAAAGAGGCCGAGCTCCACGGGGGACAGGTTAAGGTTTCCGCATGGCACGCGATCCCGCCAGGCCCGCGCTCGCGGGCCTCGTCCCGTACGAGCCCGGGAAGCCGGTCGAGGAGGTGCAGCGCGAGCTCGGTCTCGCGCGCGTCGTCAAGCTCGCGTCGAACGAGGGCCAGTTCGGGCCCTTCCCGGCCGCCGTGGAGGCGCTCGAGCGTGGTATCGGGGAGCTGAACCGCTACCCCGACGGCGGTGCCTACCGCCTGGTCACGAGGCTCGCCGAGCGCCACGGCGTCGAGCCCGAGAACGTCGCCGTCGCCGCCGGCGCGGACGCGGTCGTCAACTACCTCTCGCTGGCCGTGCTCGACCCGGGCGACGAGGTCGTCTGCGGCTGGCCGTCGTTCCCGAGCTACGTCCTCGACGCGCTCAAGATGGGCGCGACACCCGTCCGCGTCCCGCTGGCCGACCACCGCTACGACGTCGAGGCGATCCTCGCGGCCGTCACGGAGCGCACTAAGATCGCCTACCTCTGCAACCCGAACAACCCGACCGGGACGATGATCGCCCGCGCCGAAGTGGACACGTTCCTCGAGCGCGTCCCCGCCCGCGTCCTCACGGTGCTCGACGAGGCGTACTTCGAGTACGTCGACGAACCCGACTACCCGGACGGGATCGAGGAGCACGTGAAGGCCGGCCGCAACGTCCTCGTCCTGCGGACGTTCTCGAAGATCTTCGGGCTGGCCGGCCTGCGGGTCGGCTACGGCATCGGCCCGCGCGAGGTGGTGGACGCCGTGAAGAAGGTGCGAAACGCCTTCGACGTGACCCAGCCGGCCCAGGACGCGGCCGTCGCGAGCCTCGACGATCCCGACGAGGTCGTCCGCCGCCGCCGCCTGAACGCCGAGGCACGGGCCCGCCTCGTTGAGGCCTGCGAGGAGCTGGGCCTCACGGTCGCGACGCCGGCGGTGGCGAACTTCGCCTACGCCGAGGTGGGCGAGGACGCCCGGCCCGTCTTCGAGGCGCTCCTCCGCGAGGGAGTCATCGTCCGTCCGCTCGGGCCCTTCGGCGCGCCGGGAGCGATCCGCGTCACCGTCGGCACGCTCGAGGAGACGGAGCTCTTCGCCGAGGCCTTCCGGCGGGTGGCGGCGACCGCGGCGGCGCCGGCGCGGCGCTAGACGTGCCCCGAACCTGGACGCTCGAGGCCCTCGTCGAGGGCGTCCGCGGCGGCGACCGGCGCGCCCTCGCGCGCGCCATCACACTCGTCGAGAGCTCGGACCGGCTCGCCTACGAGCTCATCCGCGAGCTCTACCCGGAGACCGGCCGCGCCTACGTCGTCGGCGTCACAGGCCCGCCCGGCGTCGGCAAGTCGAGCCTCCTGAGCGCGCTCGTGCGCCACGTCCGCGCCGAGGGGAGAAGCGTCGGCGTGATCTCCGTCGACCCCTCGAGCCCCTTCACGAAGGGCGCGCTCCTCGGCGACCGCATCCGCCTCGCCGACCACTTCCTCGACCCCGAGGTCTTCATCCGCTCGATGGGCACGCGCGGCCACCTCGGCGGGCTCGCGGAGGCCACCCTCCAGGCGACGCTCGTCCTCGACGCGGCCGGCAAGGACCTCGTCTTCGTCGAGACGGTCGGCACGGGCCAGAGCGAGGTGGAGGTGATCGGGATCGCAGACACCGTGCTCCTCGTGCTCATGCCCGGGTCGGGCGACTCGATCCAGGCGTTGAAAGCGGGGATCATGGAGATCCCCGACGTGATCGCTGTGAACAAGCGCGACCACCCGGCGGCGAAGACGATGGTGGCGGAGGTGCGCTCCATCCTCGCCCTCGACCCCGAGCAGGACCGGCGGCCGCCGATCGTGCTGACCGAGGCCGTCCGGGACGAGGGGGTCGACGAGCTGTGGGAGAAGATCGCCGGCCACCGCGCCCAGCTCGAGGAGAGCGGGACGCTCGCCGAGCGGCGGGCAGAGAACCTCGCCGGAGAGGTCTTCGCCGTGGCGAGCGCGCATGCGAAGACGCGGCTCCAGGAGGCCGTCGCCGAGGACGAGGAGCTCCGGCGGCTCCTGGGCGAGGTGCAGCGGCGCGAGCTCGATCCGCTCACGGCCGTGCGTGAGATCATGGAGAAGGTCTTCCGTCTGAGCGATGGCGACGGCGACGGGCCCGACACTCGCTGACATCCGCGACGCGCAGAGCCGCCTCGACGGCGTCGCCCGCGTGACCCCGGTCTTCTCGTCGGAGACGCTCGGGCGCCTGTGCGGCCGCCCCGTGTGGCTGAAGGCCGAGAACCTGCAGCGAACGGGCTCCTTCAAGATCCGCGGCGCCTTCAACCGGATCTCGACGCTGTCGCCCGCCGAGCGCGCGGCGGGCGTCGTCACGGCGAGCGCGGGGAACCACGGCCAGGCGGTCGCCTGGGCGGCGCGCGAGGCGGGCGTGCGCGCCACGGTCTTCATGCCGGAGGACGCTCCCACGGCGAAGATTGAGGCGACGAAGAGCTACGGCGCGGACGTCGTCCTCACGGGCTCGGGCTTCGACGCCGCCGCCGCCGCCGTCGACGAGCGGGTCGAGGCGGGTGAGACCCTGGTCCATGCGTTCGAGGACGAGCGCGTCATCGCCGGGCAGGGCACGGTCGGGCTCGAGCTGGCGGAGCAGCTCGGCGCCGACGTGGCGACCCTCGTCGTGCCCGTGGGCGGCGGCGGGCTCGCGTCCGGGATCGCCCTCGCGCTCGACGAGCTGCGTCCCGGGCTGCGCATCGTCGGCGTCCAGGCCGCCGCCTGCGCTCCCTTCGCCGGCTCCGAGCCCACCGGCAACACGATCGCGGACGGGATCGCCGTGAAGCAGCCGGGCGAGCTGACGAGCGCGCTGCTCGCCGAGCGCCTCGACGGGGTCGTGACCGTCACGGACGCGGAGATCGCCGGCGCCATCCTGCTCCTGAACGAGCGCTGCAAGCTCACGGTCGAGGGCGCCGGCGCCGCCTCGGTGGCGGCCCTGGTCGCCGGAAAGGCGGGCGGAGAGGGGCCGGCCTGCGCCGTCCTCTCCGGCGGCAACATCGACGCGAGCTCGCTCATCGAGGTGCTGCGCCACGGCCTCACGCGCGCCGGCCGCTACGTCGTCGTGCGTACGCGGGTGACCGACCGCCCCGGGAACCTCGCCCGGCTTCTCGCGCTGATCGCGGAGGAGCGGGGCAACGTGCTCGGTGTCGACCACCACCGCGAGGGCATGGACCTGCCCGTGACCGGCACGGAGATCGAGCTCACCCTCGCGCTGCGCGACGAGGAGCACTGCGCGGAGCTCCTCGGCCGCCTCGCCGAGGAGGGCTACCCGGTCGAGCGGCTGCGCTAGGGCGGGTCGATCAGCGGGACGTAGCCCGTCCCTTCGGAGTTGTCTTCGGGCGGCGCGGGAACCACCCTGCCGCGCTTCAGGTCGAAGCCGGCGCTCTGCGCCGCCTCCGACAGCCGGCGCAGCGCCGCCCCCGCCGCCTCCCGGCTCTCGCACTCGAAGATCAGCTCGACCTCGGCGAGGAACGTGGGCATGCGCTACTCCAGCTCGACGCCCTCGTGGGCCAGCTCGACCGACTCGACGGCGACCTCGCTCTTCGAGGCCTCGAGCTCGGACGCCTCGATCCTCGCGATCCAGGCGTTGCGCAGGAGCCAGCGCAGGACGGGCGTGCGCGAGTCGTCGAGCAGCACGATCGCGACGTTGCGGCGCTGGACGGCTCCGTCCGCGACGGTCTGCCACCACTGCCAGAGGTCGCGCGAGGCCGTGATCCCGCGCTTCAGGGTCACGTTCGGGTACGTGACGCGCCCGGGCAGCTTGCGCGACGACGAGACCGGGTCGGAGCCCTCGCGGTACTCGATCACCGCGGCCTCGGCGCCCAGCCCGCTCACGCTCTTGAACGCGGCCGAGGCGATCCCGTCGATCTCGACGAGGAACGAGTAGCTCTTGAACGGGTCCCGTCTCCCTGCCGGTGGCATCCGTCAGTCTCCTCTCACGTAGGCGATCTCGCGGTAGATCTCGAGGTCGTGGGTCATCGAGGCCGTGTACTCCTCTTTCTCGGCGTCGCGGTAGGAGACGCGGGCGACGACCGTCCTCGCGCGCCGGCGGGCGAACCACGACGCCGTCGAGTCGAGCAGCGTCCGGATCTCCTTGCCGGGCGCGAGGAACGCGATGTTCTCGAAGAGCGGCAGCGCCGCGACGTCCTTCGTCCCGCCGAGGCCGACGAGCTTCCGGTTGAAGGTCGTCCTGACGTCGAGCGCAGGCCGGTCGCCGATGTTCGAGACGGCCAGGAAGAGCAGGCCGTCCTCGAAGACGACGTCCACGATCACCTCCGGACGGCCGCTCATCCGCGCAAGCCTACTCCGCGACCAGCTCGCGCAGCCGCCGGGCATAGGCGGGCGCCGTCGGCTCGTCCTCGTGCCGGAAGAAGGCGTACACGTCCACCCCTGCCGCGAGCAGGGGTCGGATCCCGGCGGCGAGCGCGTCGAGCCGGGCCTCGTCGTAGGGCGGCTCGCGCAGCCGCAGGTAGCGGAAGCGCACGGCGCCGTCGAGCGCGTCGACCCGGACCGCGCCTCGCTCGTCCAGCCGCGCGCTCACGTCGGCGTCGTCCCACGAGTCGTGCCGGAAGTCGAAGGCGACCGCCACCTCCGGGTCGAGCGAGTCGAGGAAGAGGCGCAGGAACCCGTCGTCGCGCGCCTGCGGCACCTTGACGCGGAGCGGGCCGAGCCGGTCGCCGAGGCGG
>JAICGP010000164.1 GCA_025923055.1 Thermoleophilia bacterium | reverse complement strand
TCGACGCGGACTGGGACTGGTCGACGTCGCCGCCCTTGGCCTCGCCGGAGTCGGCGTCCCCGCCGCCTCCGCCGCTGCCGCCGGTCGCGTCGCCGCTCCGGGCGTCGCCGCCCGTCCCGGTCTGCGACTGCTCGTTCGACTGCGTCGTCTCGCTCTCGTTGACGGCGACGGCGTCACCGGACGTGTTCGTGTTGGGCTGGCGGACGTCGCCCCCGTCGAGCACGGGAACCGGAACGTTCGCTGCGTCCTTCGACACGCCGTCCGGAGCCGGGTTTCCTGCCCCGGCTGCGCCGGCACCTGCTGCCAGGGCGATCGCCGCCGCCCATGGCGCGATGAGGCGTTTCATGGTCGTTACTCCCTTCGTTTCAGTTGCCTGTCGTCACTCGGGTCGGACCACGGTCCGACCTCCGGTTCGCGCGCGGCGCGCTAACCGGGACGTTCAGGCGGTGAAACGAGAATCAGAGGCCGGATCGGGTCCAGCCAAGGCACGCGCCGCCCCACGAGCGCAGTGAGCGTCAGGAGCAGCATCCCGGCGAGGGCGGCGAAAGCTGCGGCGGAAGCGGCGGAGGAGCCGGCGGCCGCCGCGGGCGCGGAGGGAGCGGTGCGCCCTATCGGCTCGGGCGCGGGCGCCGGCGTCGCTGCAGGCGCCTCGCGCGAGGCGTCCCCGGAGCGGGTGCCCGGCACGAGCGCGAGCCAAGGCGACCACCCGGTCGGCGCGGTCACGAGCGGGCTCCCGGCGCCGAATGCCGCGCCCGGCGCGAAGCCGGTGGTTCCCGGAGGTGCGTCGCCTCGGGCGCCCGACGCGTCGCCGCGGCCGGAGAGGGGCGGCGCCCACTGCCCGGAGCCGGTGGCCGGCGCGAGGGCGCCGGCCACCGTCCCCACGACGCTGCCCACGGCGCCGGTCTCGGAAGCGACGCCCCCGACCGTGTCGACGAGGGGACGCACGAGCGTCTCCGTCGCCGTCGGGAGCACCTCGGTCACGGTCCGCACGACGCCGCCCAGGGCGTCGTCGGACGCTAGCAGAGAGCCGGTCAGCTCCTCGGCCTGCCCGCCGACGCCGCCGACGGTGGCGGCGAGCGGGCCCAGGAGCGCCTCGGTGTCGTTCGGGAGCGTCGCCGCGGCCACGCCGACGGTCTCGTCGGCAGCGGATGCGGCGGCCTCGGCCACGGGCTGCGTAGCTCTCTCGACGCTTCGCGTAGCCCTCTCGGCGGTTCTCGTCGCGCCGGAGGCGGCCCGCTCGACGGTCCGCGTCGCGGGCGCCGCCACCCGGGCGACCGGCGCGGCGGCTTCCGTAGCAGCGGAGGCCGTCGAGGCGACGGCGTTGGTCGTCTCCTGCTCCGCCGGCTGGGTCGGCTGCTGCTGCGGCTGCTGGGTCGCCTGCGAGACCGGCTGGGTGGCCTTCGCGACGGCGGTCGTCACGGGCTCGGCGGCTTTCCCGGCCGAGCCGCCCGCCGAAGCGGCGACCGGTTCCGCGGCTTCGGCGACCTCGTCGACGGCCGAGCCGACGGCCGTCAGGGGATCCTGCGCGGAGGCGGGCCCGGCGAAGAAGAGAGCCACGAGGAACGCCCCGACGAGCAGCGTCGGACGCCGGATGCTTGCCGCAGGATCCATGCCGTCGCGAACTCCACTACCCGCTGGCGGCTGGATCTAACTCGCCTCACGACATCTTTACAGCCGGTCGGGGCGGAGGGGTCTTATCCGAGCAGCCGGCGCAGGCGGCGTGCGTCGGGCACGTACGGGACCTCGAAGTCGCCCGCGACGAGCGTCCCGTAGCCGAGCAGGCGGCCGACGAGGCCCTGCTCGAGCTCCAGGGCCGGGACGCGGGCGAGCGACACGGACGCGGCCCGGCGGCGAACGACGCCGTAGACCACCGTGAGCCTCTCCGTCGTGAGGAGGAGCCGCGTCGAGAGCCAGCGGGCGAGCGCGAGGGCGGCGAAGAGCGCCGCCGCGGCGAGCAGGACGGCGCCTGCGACGCCGAGCAGCCAGTGCGTCTCGCGGACCGAGAGCGCGACGATGCCGCCGCCCGCCAGCGCGAGCGGGCGCAGGAGCGGCCGGACGAGCGCGACCCGGTGGGGACGCTCGTCGAGGCGCACCTCCTCGCCGGGCTCGAGGTCGGCCGTCACGCGGCGCACTTCGGCGGGCGCCCTTCCCCTCCTGCCGGAAGCGCGCTACGCCCGGCGCCAGCGGCCGAAGACGAGGCCGCCGAGGGTGAAGCCGAGTCCGAACGTCCCGACTGCGAACGCGCCGACGGCAAGGGTCTTGCGCCAGGCGGACAGACGCTGCCAGCGCCCGAGAACCTCCTGCTCCTCGGGGGACAGCGGCTCCCCTCTCCGCTTCTTGCGCTCGGCGGCCCCGGCCCGCAGGCCGAGGTACATGTCGTCGAAGATCTCCGCAGGTTCGTCGACCATGATCTCACTATAGTCTGCCCGCCCGATGCCGCCCCTACGCGTCCTCCAGGTGTCCGATCTGCACGCGGGCACCCGGGAGGAGCCCGAGGTGGAGGCGGATCTGGGGGCCCTCGTCGGCGAGACCGACCCGGAACTCGTTCTCGTCACCGGCGACCTGACGCACCGCAACGGACGGGCGCAGCACGAGCGGGCCGCCGTCCTGCTGCGCTCGCTCGACCGGCCGCTGCTCGTCATCCCCGGGAACCACGACATCCCCCGCTGGCCGCCCTGGCGCTTCACGTCGACCTTCGACGAGTTCCGGCGGCAGTGGCCCGAGACCGAGCCGGTCTACCGCTCCGAGCGCCTCGTCGTCTGCGGGCTCAACTCGGTGCGTCCGTGGAAGCAGCAGGGCGGTGCCCTCCGCGGCGCCCAGCTCGAGCACGTCGCCCGGGTGCTCGCCGACGCGCCTCCGGGCGCCCTGCGCGTCGCCGCACTCCATCACCACCTGCTGGGCGCGCCGTGGCGGAGCCGCAAGCGCACGATCGCGAACCGCTCCACCGTGCTCGGGCGGCTCGTCGACGCCGGCGCCGAGCTGATCGTCTCCGGCCACGTCCACCAGAGCGCCGTCGGGGAGCGGCGAGAGTTCGAGGTGCCCGCAGGCGCCGTCCACGGAACGACCGTCGCGACGGCCCCGGGGCTGGGGCAGCCGCGCCCGCGGCGCCGCGGCGAGGCGCGCGGCCTGCACCTCTTCGAGGCGGACGAGCGCTCGCTCCGCGTCCTCACGTACGCCTGGGCCGAGGGAAGCTGGGCGCAGATCGGCGACCGCCGCTTCCCGCGCGGCACGGCACCCCTGCACTCGATCGGCTAGCGGCCTCAAAGATGAGCGGAGCCGGCCGCGAGGGCCGGCTCCGCTCCTTGGGCTCCTCGCTACGGGTCTGTGATCACGGGGCAGGGAGTCGCCCCGCTCGTCGTGCAGACGATCCGCCCCTGGATGCGCGGGGCGAGCGGCGAGTTCGCCGTGATCCAGTCGGCCACCGCCTGATCCATGATCTCGCGGGAATGCGCCCGGGCGGCCACGTTCGGGTAGCCGTCACCGCCCGCCGCCATGAAGTCGTTGATGGCGATGTGGTACATGGACGCCGCCGTCAGGTCGACGGGCGCGCCGGTGCACGTCCCGTCCGCCGCCTGCCGCACGACGCTCGTCACCCGGCTCCCGACGGGAGCCGAGATGTCGTAGGTGAAGCAGAGGCCGGAGACCTGCGGGAAGCGCCCGTTCGCGCCCGGCATCGAGGAGACGCCGTTCTCGAGGAACGTCTTCAGCTCGGCGCCGTTCACGTCCACGGTGGAGACGAGGTTGCCGAACGGCAGCACGCCGAGCACCTGGCCCCGGGTGATCGGGAAGGGCGGCGGCGTGTAGGCCGGGCAGAAGTCGTCCGGGCTGTCCGTCGTCGGGCACGTCAGGTCGGCGCGGAGGCCGCCCGAGTTCGTGATCGCGAAGTCGGTCTCGAAGGTGAGCCGCATCGCGTCCGTGACGATGTTGCCCACGAGCGACTCGCACAGCCGCCCGTCCACGCGCCCGCAGGAGTCCGAGCGCGGCACGAACCGGTCCGAGCTCCCGATCACGCCGGCCAGGATCGGCCGCAGCTCCGCGTTGAGCTCGTCGATGCGGGCCTGGATCTCGGGATCCGGCGTCACGCCGATCGCCCACGGCTTGTGGAAGTCGGCCGTCCGGTAGACGACCTCGTCCTTCCTCGGGTCGATGAAGATGCGGACCCGGGTGAAGCGGACGCCGCGGCTGAGGTTCTCGACCGCGAGGACGCCGTTCGGCCGCTCGGAGACCACCTGGAAGTTCGTGTGGTCGCCGATCACGACGTCGACGTTCTCCGTGCCGTCGGCGAGGTCGAGGAGCGGGCCGGTCGGGTTCGTGAGCGTCCCGGCGGTCGCTCCCAGGTGGCCGATGGCCACGATCGCGGCCACCTTCTTCCGCTTCTGGCGGGCGATCCGGGCCGCCTCGTCGTTGACCGCCTCGAGCGGGTCGGCGACGTGGAACGGCCCGAGGGAACCCGGCTTCGTGAGCTCGGGGATGTCGGGGTTCGAGAAGCCGACCAGCGCCACGCGGAGGCCCGGCGCCAACCTCAACACTCTCGACTTCGACCACTCCGCCGGCGTGTCGCCGTCGTCGTCGACGATGTTCGCGGAGAGGTACTCGAAGTCGGCGAGCGGGATCAGCTCCTCCCTCAGATACTCCTCGCCTCGGTCGAAGTTGTGGTTGCCGAGGCCGTCGAAGTCGAAGCCCATGAGGTTCATCATCTCGATCGTCGGCTTGTCGCCGAAGAACGCCGAGATCGGCGGGGTCGCCCCCACGGCGTCGCCCGCGGTCAGCGTCAGGATCTTGCCCGGCGCCTCGTCGCGGTAGGTGTCGAACCACGGCTTCAGGAACGCCGAGCCGCCGATCGGGAAGCTCGGCCCGAAGCTGTCGGCCGCCTCACTCAGGGGCACGAGCTGCCCGTGGTAGTCGGAGATGTCGAGGATCTGGAGCTCGTAGATCCGCTTTCCGCCCTTGACGATGTCCAGGAGGACCTTGCCGCGGGCGTTCTGCGGCTCGGGGATGTCGAGCAGGTACGCGATCGTGGGCGCGAGGTCGATCGCCCGCACGCCCTCGACGTCCTTGCCGTTCCGGATGTCCGGCCCGGCCGCGATGAACGTCCCGTGCATGTTGACGTTCCGGGCGATGTTCACCAGGTCGGGCAGGTAGCCGTGCTGGCCGAAGAACTGCGAGAAGGCGACGAGCTGCCCCGGCGTCTGCGCGTCGGTCTGGTAGGGCGGCCGGAAGACGACGACGACGTCGCCGCTCCGGTTCGGATGCAGGGAGTCGCTGCCGTCGACGTCGCGGAGCTCCTCCTTCTTGAACACGCGCTCGACGACCTGCTGCTGACCGGGCAGGTTCGGGTCGTCGAGGTTCTCGAACGCCGCGATGATCTGGTTCCGGACCGTCTCGTACTGGTCGGCGGGCACCTGCGGCGTGTTTCCGGCGGCCGGGTCGCGGCCGGCGAGGTTGATGTAGATCTGCGACGTTCCGCCCGCGTGGCACTCCTTCGCGAGCGTGTCGCCCGGCGTGGTCGTGCCGGGGTCGTTCGCGGCCTTGCGGCAGTTGCCGCTCTGCTCGCGCTCCTGGAGACCGAGGTCGACGAGGACCTTGCTCACGTTGACCGCGTACCACTGGGGAGCGAACCCGTGGTCGGAGGAGACGAACACGTTCGCCTTCTTCGACATGAGATCGCGCGCGAGGTCGAGGGTCCCGTCGGCCTCCTCGTAGGCCGAGCGGATGTAGCCCTCGCGAATGGCG
>JAICGP010000163.1 GCA_025923055.1 Thermoleophilia bacterium | reverse complement strand
GTACTCCTCGAGCTCCTTCAGCCGGGACATCTCGGCGGGCGGGAGGCCGGAGCCGTCGAGCGCGTCCACCTCGCCGGCCTCGAAGGCCTGCACGCGGGTGGTGCCGTCGACGATGATGCGGCCGTTCGCGCGCTCGAGCGTAACCTCGTCCGCGTTGCGCCACTCGTCCCACCTCACGAGATCGATGGTCGCCTCGTGCTCCCACGACTCGAGCATGAAGGGACCGTTCGTGACGATGTTGGCGGGCTCGGTCCACTGCTCGCCGAACTCCTCGACCGTCGCCTGGTGGACGGGGAGGAACGAGTGATGGGCGACCAGACCGACGAACCACGGCTGCGGCGACGTGAGCGTCACCTCGAGCGTGTAGTCGTCAACCGCCCGCACGCCGACCTCGTCGGCGAGCCGGTTGCAGTTCTCCTCACACGAGTTGTACTCCTGGGCGCCCGCGATGCCGAAGAGCTGGTACGCGTAGTCGGCGGCCAGGTCGGGCGACAGCGTCCGCTTCCAGGAGTACTCGAAGTCGGCCGCCGTCACCGGGTCGCCGTTCGTCCACGCGCCGTCCTCGGCCAGGTGGAACGTGACCGTGGTTCCGTCCTCGCTGACCTCCCAGCTCTCCGCCAGGTTCGGCTGAGGCTCGAGGTTCTCGTCGAGGACGACGAGCGGATCCATGATGTTCAGGATCACGTTCGCCGACGTCGTGTCGGTGGCGAGACCGGGGTCGAGCGACGGTGGCTCGGCACCCCAGGAGATCGTGATCTCCTGCGTCGCCGCAGGTTCTGCATCGTCGGCCTGTCCCGTGTCGCCGCCCGCGTCCCCGTCGTCGTCGTCGCCGCCGCAACCGGCGACTCCGAGCGCGAGGATCGCGAGGACGCCCACGAGCAGGAGCCATGTCTTTCTTCGCACTTCTGCCCTCCTCTGTTTCAGACCAACGGCCGCAGCCGGGCTCGGGCCCCTGGCGGCCACTAGGTGATTAGACGCACCACGGCGCGGCAAGTTAGCGGGTGGTGAGGACGCGGCGCTCCACCACCTGACTGTCGCGGAGCTGCGTGGTGCAGCCGCCGATCGTGAGCAGCAGGCCGTCCGCGTGGAACGTCTGCAGCCCGTGGCGGGTGACGAGCGAGCGGGGGCCGCTTCGCCACGTGCCCGTCCCCGCGTCGTAGATCTGGTAGGTGCTCTCCCAGACGGCGTGGATCTCGTCGCCGGCGACGGCCGCTCCGAGCAGCTCCATCGGCTCGGGCATCGCCGGCCCCGCGCGCCACTCGCCGCTCGAGCCGTCCAGGATCCAGACGTCGCGGAGCATCTCCTCGCCTCGGAGGCCACCGATCATCCAGATCTCTCCGCGGAAGGCGACCGCGTCGAACGCATGGTTGCCGAACGGAAGCGGAGGCCCTTCGGACCAGGAGTCGGTGGCGGGGTCGTAGACGTAGACCTCCCGCCGCTCGACGCCCTCGTGGTAGCCGCCGAGCACCCAGACCTTGCCGTCGAGCGCGAGCGCCGCGTGGTTGAAGCGCGCCTCGGGCATGGAGGCGCGCGCCTCCCACCGGTCCGCGGCCGGATCGTAGGCCCAGACCGCGGCCGTGTTCCCGGCGGGCGTCGTCCCGCCGACGACGTAGAGGATCCCGTCCACGGCGGCGGCGGCGGCGGCGCGCGTCGGCTCGGGCAGGCGGCGGAGCGTCGTCCAGGAGTCCTCCTCCGGGTCGTAGCGCTGGACGACGCCGAGCGGGCGTCCGGTCTCGCCGACCATGCCGCCGGCCGCGTAGATCAAGCCGTCGATCTCGGCGGCCGCGATGTAGCTCCGCCGCTGCGACATCGACTCGCCGTAGGTCCACGGCGCGGCCTCCGCGTCCTCCGCGCCCGAGCCGAGGCTTCCGACCACGGCCGCGAGCGCGACGAGGAGGAGGACGGCGAGGACGGCGGCGAGCGCACGCATCATCGGCTCAGACGCCCGCGAGCCGCACCCCGTTAGCGCCGGAGGCGACCTTGTGTTTCACGCGCACAAGCTCCGTCCCCCAAATCTCGCTCCGCACGGCGGTTCGGGACGGAATCGCCCTCGTGCGCCTGGAACACGAGGTCGGGTTTCCGCCGCCGCCCGCTCGCCGTGCGGGCGCCTACTGGGTGAGGGCGTCGGCGCCCGCGACGACCTCGAGGATCTCCTGCGTGATCTCCGACTGGCGCGCGCGGTTCATCTCGAGCGTCAGGCTGTCGATCAGCTCGCCCGCGTTCTTGGACGCGTTCCGCATCGCGGTCATGCGGGCGCCGTGCTCGGACGCCGCCGACTCGAGGAGCGCGCGGTACACGGTCGTCTCCAGGTACGTCGGGAGGAGCCGTCCGAGGATCTCCTCGGGCTCCGGCTCGTAGATGAAGTCGCCTTCGAGCGCGATCTCGTAGGCGCTCTTCTCCTCCTCCTCGAGCAGCGTCCGTGGGATCGGGAGGACATCCTCGACCGAGACGGTCTGCGTCAGCGGCGAGACGTAGTGGTTGTAGACCATGACCACCCGGTCGACCTCCCGCTCCGTGAAGAGCCGCGCGAGCGTCTGCGCGATCGCGGCCGCGTCGGAGTAGGTGGGGCGGTCGGTGAAGTCGACCCACGCCTGCTCGATCGCGTAGCGGCGGAAGCGGAGCGTCGAGCGACCCTTCTTCCCCGCGACCGCCCAGCGGACGTCGGCGCCCCCTGCGCGCGCCTCGCGCTCCAGCTGGAGCGCCCGCCGGACGACCTGCGCGTTGAAGGCTCCGGCGAGGCCGCGGTCGCCCGTGAGCGGGAGGACGGCGACCGAGGAGATCGACTCGCGCGCCTCGAGCAGCGGGAAGCCGCGCGCCGGCGTGGCCCTCGCGGTCCCGACCATGAGCTCCCGCATCCGCTCCGCGTAGGGGCGCAGCGCCTCGATCCGCGCCTCGGCGCGCCGCAGCTTCGCGGCGGCGACGAGCTCCATCGCCTTCGTGATCTTGCGCGTGTTGCGGACGGAGCGGAGCCGCCGCTTGATGTCCTGGACGGTGGCCATGCCCTCGCCTTACGCGGCCGCCCCCGCGACGGCGCTCTCCTCGTGCACCGAGAAGCTCCCCTTGAACTTCTCGATCTGCGCGCGGGCCGTCTCCTGCGCCTCGTCCGGGAAGTCCTTCGAGTCCCGGATGCCTGCGTAGACGGTCTCCTCCGCGCGCAGGAACTCGCGCAGCTCCTCCTGGAAGCGGGGGACCTGGGCGGTCGGAACGTCGTCGAGGTAGCCGTTGATGCCGGCGAACATGGCGACGACCTGCTCCTCGAGCGGCCAGGGCGCGTACTGCGGCTGGTTCAGCGTCGCCACCATGCGCTCGCCGCGGGCGAGCGTCTGCTGGGTCTGCGGGTCGAGCTCGGAGCCGAACTGCGCGAACGCCTCGAGCTCGCGGTACTGGGCCAGGTCGAGGCGGAGACGTCCCGCCACCTTCCTCATCGCCTTCACCTGTGCGTTCCCGCCCACGCGGGAGACCGAGATGCCGACGTTGATGGCCGGCCGGACGCCCGAGTAGAAGAGGTCGGACTCGAGGAAGATCTGCCCGTCCGTGATCGAGATCACGTTCGTCGGGATGTAGGCGGACACGTCGCCCGCCTGGGTCTCGATGACCGGCAGCGCCGTGAGGGAGCCGTGGCCGAGCTTCTCGTTCAGCTTGCACGCGCGCTCGAGCAGGCGCGAGTGGAGGTAGAAGACGTCGCCCGGGAACGCCTCGCGACCCGGAGGACGGCGGAGGAGGAGCGACATCTGCCGGTAGGCGTCGGCGTGCTTCGAGAGGTCGTCGTACATGCAGACGGCATGCTTGCCGCTGTAGAGGAAGTACTCGCCCATGGCGGTGCCGGCGTACGGCGCCATCCACTTGATCGGCGCCGCCTCCGACGCGGAGGCGGTGACGATGATCGTGTACTCCATCGCCCCGGCCTCCTTGAGCCGCTCGTACACCTGCGCCACCGTCGAGGCCTTCTGGCCGATGGCGACGTAGACGCAGATCATGTCCTGGCCCTTCTGGTTCAGGATCGTGTCCACGAGGATGGCCGTCTTGCCGGTGGAACGGTCGCCGATCACGAGCTCGCGCTGGCCGCGCCCGATCGGGATCATCGCGTCGATCGCCTTGATCCCCGTCTGCAGGGGCTCGCTGACGGGCTCGCGGTGGACGACACCGGGCGCCTTGAACTCGAGCTCGCGCGTCTCGGAGGCGTTGATCGGGCCGCCGCCGTCGAGCGGCTCGCCGAGCGGGTTGACGATGCGGCCGACGAGCTCCTCGCCGACGGGCACGCTCATGACGCGCCCGCTCCGCTTGACCCTCCCGCCCTCGCTCACCTTCTGCCAGTCGCCGAAGAGGGCGACGCCGACGTTGTCCTCCTCGAGGTTCAGCGCGATGCCCGTCACGTCGTGCTCGAGCTCGACCATCTCCATGGCCATGCAGCTCTCGAGCCCGTAGACGCGGGCGATGCCGTCTCCGATGGCGAGCACGGTGCCGACCTCGGCGAGGTCGGTCTCGACGTCGTAGGCCTCGATGCGCTGCTTGAGGATCGACGTGATCTCTTCCGGGCGTAGCTTCACTCTCTGCTCCTAACGTCTCGCGGTCAGTTCCTGCCTGAGCTGGTCGAGCCGGCCGCGCACGCTCGCGTCGAGGCGCTGCGAGCCGGCCTGGACGACGATGCCGCCGATGATGGAGGGGTCGACGCGACGCGTCGCCTCGACGCGGCGGCCGGACGCCTCTTCGATCTGGCGCACGACCTGCGCGGCGTCCTCGTCCGAGAGCTCGACGGCCGTGGTGAGGTCGAGCTCGAGCACGCGCGCCTCGCGGGCGATCAGCCGCTCGAGCTCACGCTGGATGTCGGCGATCTCGGCGATCCGGCCCTTCTCGGCGACGAGGAGGAGGAAGTTGCGGACGAGCTCGTCCGCGTCGCCGAGGGCGTCGGCGAGTGCGTCCCGCTTCACGTACGCCTCGATCTGGGGGTTGCGGAGGAGCGACCGCAGCTCGGGCGACGCCTCGACGGCGCCGACGAAGTCCGCGAGCTCCTCGCGCACCTCGGCGAGGCGGCCCTTCTCCCCGGCTGCGGCGAGCAGGGCCTCGGCGTAGACGGTGTGCGCGACGGCCATCTAGTGCCCCTCCGGGCAATGAACGCCCGCCTCTGCGCCGCGATCACGCGGCGCCGGAGCCCACCCTCGCCCTTGCCAAGGCTTCCTGCCTTGGCTGCGTGCGAGTGCGAACTCCGGCTTGGTGCTCGCAACGCAGAAGCTGGGCGACATTACCTGAATGGGCACTACTAGTTCTCCGAGGCCAGCCGCTTCACGTCGACCTCGTCGATCGTCTCGTCGATCAGACGGCGCTGGTCGTCCTCGTCGAGGACCTTTCCGGTCACCTTCTCGGCGGCGAGCAGCGTCAGCTCGACGACGTCCCTGCGGATCTGCTCGCGCAGCCTGGCGTTCTCCGCCTCGAGCTCCTCGCGGTTCTTCTCGAGCCGTTCCTTCAGGTCGGCGTCCGCCTGCTCGCGCGCCTGCTCGAGCTGGCGCTGCCCCTGGCGGCGGGACTCGTCGAGGATCTGCTCGCGCTCGACCTTCGCCTGCTCGCGCTCCCGCGCGATGCGGTCGCGGAGGTCACGGGCCTCCGAGCGCGCCTTGTCGGCCTCGTCGAGCGCCTCGCGGATCCGGTCTCGGCGCTGGTCGATCAGCCCCTGGATCCGCCCGAACGCGACCTTCCGCAGAACGAGGAAGACGATCAGGAAGGTGACGAACGTCCAGATCATGAGGCC
>JAICGP010000162.1 GCA_025923055.1 Thermoleophilia bacterium | reverse complement strand
CTCGCTCGAGGACCGGATCGTCAAGCGCTTCTTCCAGGCGCAGGCGCGCGGCTGCACGTGCCCCCCCGACCTGCCCGTCTGCGTCTGCGGCAAGGAGCCGGCCCTGCGGCTCGCCGTCCGCAAGGCGGTGCGCCCCTCGCCCGCCGAGGCCGCCGAGAACCCGCGCGCCTCCTCGGCCCGCCTGCGGGCGGCGGTGAAGACCTGATGGCGACCGCGACCGCCCGCGCCCAGGCGCGCCCGCAGCAGCGTCCGGCGCCGAGCCCGCAGCCGCGCCCGGCAGCACGCCGGCGCGTGGCTCCGCGTCCCCGCCTCGCCGGAAGCGTCGTCTGGATCCTCCTCGTCGCCGGCCTCCTCGCCGGAATCGTCGCGCTGAACGTCGGCGTCCTCCGCCTCAACGTGGAGGGCGAGCGTCTCGAGGCGCGGGAGGCGGAGCTGTCGGCGCGCGGCGACGCGCTCTCGGCCGAGCTCTCGCGCGCGGCCGCCGCCGGGCGGATCGAGGCGATCGCCGTCCGCGACCTCGGGCTCGTCCGGCCCGAGCAGACGACCTACGTCCGCCTCGCGCGCGCCAGGAAGTAAGTGCCCTTCCAGGCGATGCACGCCTGCTTCTGCCCCGCGAGCACACGGCGCCCGAGCCCACCCTCGCCCTTGCCAAGGCGTCCTGCCTTGGCCGCGGACGAGTGCGGACTGATGCTTGGTGCACGCGACGCAGAAGCGGGGCAGCATCACCAGGAGGAGCACTAGCGGATGCGCCAGGCGAACCGGCGCATCCGGCTGCTCGTGGCGGTCTTCGCGCTCGTCTTCGCGGCCGCGTTCGCGCGCGTCGCCTGGCTCCAGGCCGTGAAGGCGCAGGCGCTCGACTCGATCGCGACCAGCCAGCAGCGCCAGGAGGTGACCGTGCCGGCGCGCCGCGGCACGATCTTCGACCGGCTCGGCGTGCAGCTCGCGATCGGCGAGCGCGCGACCACGGTGTACGCGAACCCGAAGCACATCGCCGACCCGAGGAAGACCGCTCTCGCGGTCGGCGAGGCCCTCGACCGCGATGCCGGCAAGCTCTACCCGCTGCTCGCCGACCGTTCCCGCGGCTTCGTCTACGTCGCCCGCAAGGCCGACGTCGCGAAGGCCGAGGCCCTCGAGGCGCAGGGCCTCCCCGGCATCGGCTTCTATCCGGAGGAACGGCGCGTGTATCCGCAACGGGCCGTCGCCTCGGAGCTCGTCGGGTTCGCCGGCACGGAGAACCGCGGGCTCTCCGGCCTCGAGCTCGAGCTCGACGACGTCCTCGCGGGCCAGGACGGCTCGAAGACGATCGTGCGCGACCCGTTCGGGCGGACGATCGACGTCGTCGAGTCGAAGCCGGTCCGGGACGGCCGCGACGTGTACCTGACCGTCGACAACTCCCTCCAGGGGCAGCTCGAGCGGGTGCTTCGCGAGACGCGGTCGAAGTGGAGCGCCGAGGCCGCCACGGCCGTCGTCCTCGACGCGCAGACCGGCGGCATCCTGGCGCTTGGGGTCGAGCCGGGCTTCGACGCGAACGAGTACTCCCAGGTCTCGCGGCGGAGCGAGGACCGGCTCCGCAACCGTGCTGTCACGGACACCTACGAGCCGGGCTCGACATTCAAGGTCGTCACCCTCGGCGGCGTGCTCGAGTCGGGCGTCGTCTCGCCCGACACGACGTTCCGGCTGCCGTACTCGATCCAGGTCGCCGACCGCGTCATCCACGATGCTCTGCCCCGCGGCACGGAGACGCTGAGCGTCGCGCAGATCCTCTCGCGCTCCTCGAACGTCGGGGTCATCACGCTCGCCATCCAGCTCCAGCGGCAGAAGCTCTCGGACTGGATCCGCCGCTTCGGCTTCGGCCGCAAGACCGGCGTCGACTACCCCGGCGAGACGCGCGGCATCGTGTTGCCGCCCGACGAGTGGTCCGGCTCGACGATCGGCAACGTGCCGATCGGACAGGGAATCGCGGTGACGCCGCTGCAGATGGCCGCCGCGTACGGCGCGATCGCCAACAAAGGCGTCTGGCTGCAGCCGCACCTCGTCGAGCGCGTGGAGAGGGGCAGGCGGGTCGAGCCCGAGCGCCGGCGCGTCCTCTCCGAGCGGACGGCCGCGCAGATCACGCGGATGCTGCGCGGCGTCGTCGAGGACGGGTCGGGCTACACGGCGCGCGTGCCGGGCTACCGCGTAGCGGGTAAGACCGGGACGGCCGCGAAGCCGGAGCCGACCGGTGGCTACTCGACCTCGCGCTACGTCGCCTCGTTCGTCGGGTTCGTCCCGGCCAGCCGGCCTCGCCTCGTCGTCCTCGTCACCGTCGACGAGCCCAAGGGCGTCATCTGGGGAGGCACGGTCGCCGGGCCCGCCTTCGCCGAGATCGCGCAGTTCGCGCTGCAGTACCTCGAGATCCCACCCGACGCACCCGGCAGCGCGGACGACTCGTAAAGCTACGCGCCCAGGGCGCGAAGCGCGCCAGAATGCAGGCGAAACGGAGGAAGAACGGCGCCTGCCGCGCCGAAAGCACAACGCACGCGAGATGTCCGACCCGCTCGCCACCGACCTGGAGACGCTCGGCCACGCCGCCGGCGCGACCGCCGTGCTCGAGGCGGCGCCCGCGGCGGTCACCGACCTCGTCTACGACGCGCGCGCCGTGACGCCGGGGGCGCTCTTCGTCTGCGTTCCCGGGAGCCGCGCGGACGGGCACGACTTCGCGGAGGCGGCGGTCGAGCGCGGCGCCGTCGCGCTGCTCGTCGAGCGGCCCCTGGACCTCCCGGTTTCGCAGCTGCTCGTCCCGGACGCGCGCACGGCCATGGCCCTCGCCGCCGACGCCTTCTTCGGACGGCCGACGCGCGAGCTCGAGGTCGCGGGCGTCACCGGCACGAACGGGAAGACGACGACCGCCTTCCTCCTCTACTCGATCCTCGCCGCGGCCGGCCGGAGGCCCGGCCTGCTCGGCACGGTCGAGATGCGCGTCGGCGGCGAGCGGCGCGCCGTCACGCGGACGACGCCGGAGGCGATCGACCTCCAGCGCACGTTCCGGGAGATGCTCGACGCGGGCGACCGGAGCTGCGCCATGGAGGCCTCCTCCCACGGGTCGGAGCTCAAGCGGCTCCTCGGCACGCGCTTCAGCGCCCTCGTCTTCACGAACCTGTCGCAGGATCACCTCGACCTCCACGGGACGATGGAGGCGTACTACGACGCGAAGCGTCGGCTCTTCACCGAGCCGAACGTCGACGGGGCGCGACCGCCGGCGGCCGTCAACCTCGACGACGAGCACGGCCGGCGGCTGGCCGACGAGCTCCGTGGACTGGGCGTGCGCCTGCTCACCTTCGGCCTCTCGGGCGAGGCCGACCTCCGCCCCGACGAGCTCGAGCTGACGCCGGCTCGCACCAGCCTCCGGATCCGCGGGCTCCGCGTGCGGCCGCGCCTCCGCGGCCGCTTCAACGTCGAGAACGTCCTCGGCGCGATCGCCGCCGCACGTCTGCTCGGGATCGAGGACGAGGCGATCGTGCGGGGCGTCGAGCACGTCGCGGGGGTGCCCGGTCGCTTCGAGGCCCTCGACGAGGGCCAGCCCTTCGCCGTCGTCGTCGACTACGCGCACACGCCGGAGGCGCTCGCGAACGTCCTCGAGGAGGCGCGCCGGCTGGCGACGGGCCGGGTGCTCTGCGTCTTCGGCTGCGGGGGCGACCGCGACCGCGCCAAGCGGCCGCTCATGGGCGAGGTCGTGTCCCTCCTCGCCGACCGCGCGATCGTCACCTCGGACAACCCGCGGAGCGAGGATCCCCTGGCGATCGTCGAGGAGATCGTCGCGGGCATGGGCGGCGACTACGAGGTGGAGCCCGACCGCGCCTCTGCGATCGCCCGCGCCGTCGAGGAGGCGGCCGACGGCGACGTGGTCGTCATCGCCGGCAAGGGGCACGAGCAGGGGCAGGAGTTCGCCGACCGGACGATCCCCTTCGACGACCGGGACGTCGCCCGCGACGCCCTCCGGCGCCTGGGCGCCGCCGCATGATCCCGCTTGCGCTGGACGACGTCGAACGGCTCGCCCCCGGGCGGCTGCAGCGGGCGGACGGCGCCGTCGAGGCGAGCGGCGTCACGATCGACTCCCGCCGCACCGCGCCCGGCGACCTCTTCGTCGCCGTCGGCCGCGGCGCCGAGTTCGCCGACGAGGCGCTCGCGGCAGGAGCGGCGGCCGCGCTCGTCCCCGAGGACGCCTTCGGCGCGCTCGGCGCGCTCGGCCGCGCCGTCCGGGAGCGGTCGCAGGCTCGGGTGGTCGCCGTCACGGGCGCGACGGCGAAGACGTCCACGAAGGACATTCTCGGCGCCCTCTGCGCGCCGCACGCCCGCACCGTCGTCGCCGAGGGGAGCCAGAACAACGAGATCGGGCTGCCGCTGACCCTCTGCCGCCTCGAGCCCGACACCGAGATCGCGATCGTCGAGATGGGGATGCGCGGTCTGGGGCAGATCGCGGAGCTCTGCGACATCGCGCTCCCGGACGTCGGCATCGTCACGAGCGTCGGCCCGGTCCACCTCGAGCTGCTCGGCACCGTCGAGCGCGTCGCGCAGGCGAAGGCGGAGCTGATCGAGAGCCTGCCCGCCGGCGGGACCGCCGTCGTTCCGGCCGGCGAGGCCTACCTCGAGCCCTACCTCGAGCGCGACGACATCCGGATCTTCCGCTTCGGCGAGGGCGGCGACGTGACGCTGAGCTACTTCGCTGCGCGCGGCGAGAGCGCCCGGCTCCGGGTCGAGGCCTTCGGGCGTCCGCTGACGCTCGAGTTCAGCTTCTCTTCCCGCTACAACGCGACCAACGCGCTCGCCGCCCTCGCCGCCTTTCACGCGCTCGGGCTTCCGCTCGGGAAGGCACAGAAGGGAGCGCGGCAGGTGCGGCTCTCGCGCCTCCGCGGGGAGGAGCTCGAGCTGCCGGGCGGCGGGACGCTGATCAACGACTGCTACAACGCGAACCCGCTCTCGATGGCCGCGGCGCTCGACCATCTGCGCGAGCGGTGTCCTACCGCACGCAAGGTGGCCGTGCTCGGCGACATGGCGGAGCTCGGGCCGGGCGGTCCCTCGTACCACCGGGAGGTCGGCGCCGCGGCGGCACGTGCGGGCGTCGAGGTGCTCGTCGCCGTCGGGCCGCTCGCGCGCGGGTACGTCCAGGGCGCCCGCGGCGTGCCGCTCACCCGCTGGGCGCCGACCGTGGAGCAGGGCCTGGCCGCGCTGCGCTCGGTCCTGCGGTCGGGCGACTGCGTCCTCGTCAAGGGCTCGCGCGCGATGGGGCTCGAGCTGATCGGCGAGGCGATCGCCGTCGTCCCCGCGGGGGCTTAGGGTCCAGCCGTGGTCGAGGTCCTGCTCGCGGGCGTCCTGGCGATGGTCATCTCCATCGTCTCCGGGCCCAAGTTCATCGACTTCCTGCGCAAGAACGAGTTCGGGCAGCAGATCCGCGAAGAGGGCCCGAAGGGCCATGTCGTCAAGCAGGGGACGCCGGCGATGGGCGGCCTCCTGATCATGATCGCCATGTCCGTGCCGTTCCTCGTCTTCTCGCAGCGGACGGTTCCCGCCGTGACCGCATTCTTCGTCACGCTCGGCTGCGCGGCGATCGGCTTCGTCGACGACTGGACGAAGGTGTCGCGGCGCCGCTCCCTGGGGCTCTCCGGGCGCTGGAAGCTCATCTGGCTCGCCGGGATCACGGTCGTCGTCGGCCTCGTCGCCTCGCGCGGGCTCGAGGACCCGCTCACGACCGACGTCTACGTCCCGCTGGTCGACGCCGACCTGCCCCTCTCGTGGGGCTGGTACCTGCTCCTCTTCGTCATCATCGCCGGGGCCTCGAACGGGGTGAACCTGACGGACGGGATCGACGGCCTCCCCGCGGGCACGACGACGATCGCCATCCTCACCT
>JAICGP010000161.1 GCA_025923055.1 Thermoleophilia bacterium | reverse complement strand
TCGCCCAGGAGGTGCGCGGCGCCTGTCCCGAAGTGGATCGCGGGCGCCTCGGCCGCGACCGCGGCGAGGATGCGCGCCGAGTACGGCGCCACGAACTCGCGGTAGTCGTCCACCGAGAGCGCCCCCACCCACGAGTCGAAGAGCTGCACGACGTCCGCGCCCGCGCGCACCTGGGCGCGGAGGTACGCGGCGAACGCCTCCGTGAGCTTCTCCATCAGCGCGTGCCAGACGTCCGGCCGCGCGTACATGCACGTCTTCGTCCTGACGAAGTCTCGGCTCGGCCTGCCCTCGACGAGGTAGCCGGCGACGGTGAACGGCCCGCCGGCGAACCCGATCACGGCGCGCTCGGGTTCCAGCTCCTCCCGTACGAGCCGCACCGTCTGGAGGACGAAGGGCAGCGCCTCCTCAGGCTCCGGCACGCGGAGGCGCTCGACGTCCGCCGCCGAGAAGATCGGCTCGCCGACGACCGGTCCGACACCCTCGACGAGCTCCACCTCCACGCCCATGCCGAGGACGGGCAGCATGATGTCGGCGAAGAGGACGGCGGCGTCGACGCTGTGGGCGCGGACGGGCTGGAGCGTCACCTCGGCGCACAGCTCCGGCTGCCGGCAGATCTCGAAGAGCCCGTGCCGCCTGCGGATCTCGCGGTACTCAGGCAGCGAGCGTCCGGCCTGGCGCATGAACCACACGGGTGTCCGCTCCACGGCCTCGCGCCGGCAGGCGCGTGTCAGGAGGGGATCGGCCACGCTCCTAGACTAGCCGCGGCCGGTCGGCCTACCCGCCGACGACGATCGCGACGTGCGCGCCCTGCAGGTCGCGCGCCCGCAGGCCGTCGAGCGGCGCGACTCGCCGGATGCCGACGTCCCGGGCGAGCCGTCTCGCCTCGCCGGCGAAGCCCGGACGGTACATGACGACCGAGCGGGAGAAGTCCGCGCGCGGCGCGTTCCCGGTCCCCGCCACGACGTAGTTGCGGGCGTGGACGCGATCGGCCGCCGTCGAGGCGGCTCCGGGGACGCCGTTCCCGTTCAGGACGAGCACCGAGACCTCGCGGCGGGCGAGCAGCGGCCGCGTCGCCCGGCCCGGTCCTTCCCGGGCGCCCGCCGCCGTCTCCTGCTCGCCGGCGGCCCGTGCCACGGTCACGGGATCCTGCGCCTTCTCCACCTCGCCGGCGAAGAACTCGCCGAAGAGGTAGGCGCCGGCGACGAGGAGGATGCAGAGCTCGATCGCGGCCACCGTCGCGGCGGCGAGCGCCGCGGACCGCCAGGGCTGGGCGGTGGGCAGGTCTCTCGTGTGATCCACGGGGCGAACTAGTTCGCGCCGCCGCCGGCCTCTCCTTCACGCAGGCGCCGTATCCTTCGGCGCTCGCATGTTCGTCACGTTCGAGGGAGTGGACGGCTCGGGCAAGTCGACGCAGGCCCGGCTCCTCGCGGAGGGTCTGCGCGCGGACGGCCGGGAGGTCGTCCTCACCCGTGAGCCGGGTGGGACGTCCCTCGGCGAGGACGTGCGCGACCTGCTGCTGCACGGCGAGCGAATCGCGCCCTGGGCCGAGGCGGCGCTCTTCGCCGCCGCCCGCGCGCAGCTCGTGGACGAGGTCGTGCGACCGGCGCTCGCCCGCGGGGCCGACGTCGTCTGCGACCGCTACCTGGACTCCTCGCTCGCCTACCAGGGCATCGCGCGCGGCCTCGGCGTCGAGCGGGTGCTCGAGCTCAACCTGCTGGTCACGAGCGGCCTCCTGCCGGACCGGACCTTCCTGATCCAGGTCTCGCCGACGGAGGCGGCGGAGCGGCGCCACGACGAGCCGGACCGCATCGAGCGCGAGGGAGCTGCGTTCGCCGAGGAGGTCGACCGAGCCTACCGGGAGCTGGCGCGCGTGTTCGCTCAGCGGGTCGTCGTGGTGGACGGCACGCGGAACCCGCAAGATATCGCCGAGACGATCCGTGGACGCGTTCGAGACCTTTCCTGAGCAGGACGAGGCGAAGCGCCTCCTCCGCGCCGCACTCGCGGAGGGGCCGGCCCACGCCTACCTCTTCCACGGGCCCCGCGGAGTGGGCAAGCGCAAGGCCGCGCTCACCTTCGCCGGGGAGCTCCTCCGCGACCCGAAGCGCGTCGCGCGGAACGTGCACCCCGATCTCTACGTGCTGGAGCCGCTCGGCGACCAGATCCGCATCGACCCGATCCGCGACCTCCGGCGCGATCTCCACATGCGGCCGTTCGAGGCCGAGCGCCGCGTCTACCTCGTCCTCGGCGCCCACCTCATGAACGAGGACGCCGCCGACGCGCTGCTGAAGGACCTCGAGGAGCCGCCTCCGTATGCCGTCCTCGTGCTCGTCGCCGACGAGCTCGGGCTCCTGCCGCCGACCATCCGCTCGCGCTGCCAGCTCGTGCCCTTCCGGCGGCTCTCGCAGCGCGCGATCAAGGCGTTCCTCTCCTCGCGCGGGGTCGAGGGCGAGCCGCTCGACGCGCTCGCCCGGGTGGCCGCCGGCCGGCTGGACAGGGCCGAGCGCCTGCTCGACGGGGAGGCGGGCGAACGCCGCACCGGGCTGATCGAGCTCGCCCGCTCCGTCTACCTCGACCCCGGGTTCGACCCGGGACAGGCCTCGCGGCGCGTGACGGAGCTGGCGCAGGAGCGTGCGGCCAAGGCGCGGGCTGCGGCGGAGGAGGAGGGGCCGCCCGAAGAGACCCCGCGCGAGGCGGAGCAGCGCGCCCGCCGGGCGGGTCGCGGCGCCGAGCGCGAGGAGATCCTCGAGGCGCTCGACCTCCTCTCGGGGTGGTACCGCGATCTGATGGTCGTAGGGGCGGGCGCCCAAGGCGCCGTGCTCAACTCCGACCGCCTCGCGGAGCTCTCCGCGGACGGGGTCCCCGAGCGTGCGCCGGCCGCGGAGCGCGCCGCCGAGGCGGTGCGCGACGTCTGGCGCTCCTTCGAGTTCAACGTCCAGCCGGGGCTCGCGCTCGAGGCGCTCTTCGTCCGGCTGCGCCGCGAGCTGGGAGGCGCCCGGCCGTGAGCGTCGCGGTCGGCGTCGTCTTCTCGCCCGGGGGCAAGGTGTACACCTTCGACCCGGGCGGCCTCGACCTCGCGTGGAACGAGCGGGTCGTCTGCCAGACCTCGCGGGGCCACGAGCTCGGGCGGGTCGTCAAGGCGAACCACGAGCTCGGGGGGGAGCCGGCGGCGCCGCTCAAGCGCGTCGTCCGCCGCGCCACCGAGGTCGACAAGGAGACGTGGACGGCGAACCGCGAGGAGGCGCGGCGGGCGCTGCGCGTCTTCCGCGAGGTCGCCCGCGAGCAAGGCGCCGTCCTGAAGCCGGTCGCGGCGGAGCTCGTGTTCGACGGCTCGCGCTTCGTCTTCTCCTACGAGGCGGACGCGCGCCCCGACGTCTCGCGGCTCCAGGTCGCGCTCCGCGAGCGCCTTCACCGCCGGGTCGAGCTCCGCTCCGTCGGTCCCCGCGAGTGCGCGCGGCTCTGCGGCGACCACGGCCTCTGCGGCGGGATGATGTGCTCGCGCCGCTACCCGTCGCACGAGCAACCGATCACGCTGCGGATGGCGAAGGAACAGGACATGTCCATGAGCTCCGGTCGGATCACGGGGCTCTGCGGCCGGCTGCGCTGCTGCCTCGCCTTCGAGCACCCGCTCTACAAGAGCTTCCGCGACCGCGCCCCGCGTGTCGGCCGCCGCGTGCAGACGCCCTCCGGAACCGGGGTCGTGACGGGCTACAAGGTGCTCGAGGACCTCTGCACCGTGTCGCTCGAGGAGGGCGAGGCGGGGATCGACGTCGCCATCGACGACTGCCGCGAGGTCGCGTGAGGCGCCCGGGCGGCGGGTAAGCCGTTCAAGATGCCCGTCCGGGGCTTGAGGATTTGGCCGACTACACCGAGAATGCCACGTAATGGCCGTCGCGCACGAAGCGAGTAGCGCCGTCCGCCTCGAGCCGGCCGTCTCCGAGACGGCCGAGCGCCTCTTCCAGGAGCACTCCGGCTGGATCCATGGCTACTGCCTCCGCATGCTCCGATCCCACGAGGAGGCGGAGGACGCGCTCCAGGCCACGTACCTGAATGCCTGCCGGAGCCTCAACGAGGGCGTCCAGCCGCGGGTCGACTCGGCCTGGCTCCTCCGAATCGCCCAGAACGTCTGCCTCACGCGCCTGCGCTCCTCCGGCCGCCGAGCGCGGCTGGAGCGCGTCCACGACGTCGAGCTGATCGAGGAGACCGTGGCGGCGCCGGCGCATCGCGGCGACGAGCTCATCGGCCTCACTGAGGCGCTCGCGTGCCTGCCGGACCAGCAGCGCCGCGCCATCCTGCTTCGCGAGTGGCAGGGGCTCTCGTACGCCGAGGTGGCGGGCCGCCTGGGCGTGACCCAGGCCGCCGTCGAGACGCTCATCTTCCGCGCCCGGCGCTCGCTCGCGTCCGCGCTCGAGAACCCGGGCAAGCGCCGCCGGCTGCGCCTGGCCCACGGGCTCGACCTCGCCGGGCTCGTCGCGGCCGCCAAAGGCTTCTTCGCCGGTAGCGCTGCCGCCAAGGTCGCCGCCGCGGTGGTCGTCGCGGCCACGACGGCGACCGTGGCCGCCACCGACCCCGCCGGCGTCTGGAGCGAGCGCACTCCGGTTGCGCCGAGCCCGCCCGCGGAGGCGTCTCCGGCGCAACCGCGCGCGGCCGACGTCCAGGCCCTGACGGCAGCCTCGACGCAGACCGTTCCCGATGCCGCCGAGCGCGCCTTCTTCGCCCCGGCGGGAGGCCCGGTCGCCCGGACGGCCGAGCGCGGCAAGGCGCTCGGGAAGGCGAAAGCTCCCGCCGGCAAGGCGAAGGGCAAGGCGAACGGAAATGCCGCGGGCGAGGCGAAGGGGAAGGCGGCCGCGCCGGGGCAGGCGAAGAAGGCCGCGCAGGAGAAGAGCGCGAAGGGGCAGAGCGGCGACAATGCCCAGCGCCCCGAGTTCGCCGGGGAGACCAGTCCGCCCCCGCACGCGTCCCCCCAGAGCGGCGCAGCGGCGCCGGTCCCGAAGGCGGGGGCCGAGACGAAGAGCGCCGCGTCCTCGAAGAGCAAGTCCGCGAAGTCCTAAGGTCCTCCGGGCGCGGGACGGTTTCCGTCCGCTCCCGGCGCGGTATCCCCACTCCATGTCCCTGACCGCCGGTGTGCCCGCGCCTCCCGACTCGCCGGAGAACGTCCCCGGCGCCCCTTCGCCGCCGCCCGGTCCCGAGGAGCCGCTCGAGCCCGGCTTCCCGCAGGCGCCGCCCGACGACGAGGACGACGAGGACGAGTGACCTCGGCGCCCGCCGGCCGCTGGCGGGTGGAGCGGATCTCCGGCCTCCTCCCGCCGCTCGGGCTGCGGAAGCGCATCGGCGCCGACGCGGGCTCCACCCGGCTGGGCTCTCTGCCGCTCGCCGTCTTCCGCGTGCGCGGCCGGACGCTCGACTACCGGCTGCTGCCCGTCCGCGACGAGCTCGAGCCCGCCCCCGACGGCACGTGGGAAGGCCGCGGCCTCCTCTTCGGCCGCGAGTTCTGCCGCTTCCGCCTCGTGCCCGACGATCGGGACGCTAGTCGCCCGGCCAGGTCCCGGTGAGTCGCTCGAAGGCCCGCGCCCCGCTCCGGTCGACGGCCGCCTTCACGAGCCCGAACAGCGCTCCCTGCAGCGCCGCCGCCGGAAGGATCTCGCGCCAGCCGTACTCGCTCTCCTTCGCCCGAGGCGGATCCTCCTTGTCCGACACGCGCTTCCAGAGCTGCTTGAAGAGAGCGCCCGCGAGGATGCCCCCGAGAACGCTGACGACCAGGCCGATCGGCCGGTAGACGAGTCGTGCCATCCCCGGTCGCTTACCCGAGCGGGGCTATACTCGAACGCGGCCTCCAAGCCGTGCCGACGTAGCTCAGCTGGTAGAGCACTTCACTCGTAATGAAGGGGTCCCCGGTTCGAGTCCGGGCGTCGGCTTTCT
>JAICGP010000160.1 GCA_025923055.1 Thermoleophilia bacterium | reverse complement strand
GTCTCCGTCCGAGATCTGCCCTTCGAGACGGTGGAGGAAGCCGCGGATGTACCACGGCAGCGATCCGATGTGCATCGGCGTCGAGTCCGACTCGCAGAGCTCCCTCCCCTGCGCGTCGAAGATCCCGGCTCCGAGGTCCTCTGACTCCCTGATGATCGAGCTGTAGCTCATGCGGAAGAGCACGCCCGCCATCTCCTTGGCGATGGCGTGGAACGCGCCGCCGAGCACGCGGAGCGTCACCGGGTCGACCTCCACCCGCTCTCGTGTGGGCGGGCCCGGTCGGCGGCCGACCTCGTACTCCATGACGGACATCTCAGACCTCCACTGCCTCGGCCGCCTCGCGGGCCTCGGCCCGGGCGGCGGCGCCGGTCGCGATGACGATGTTCCCGTGGCCGTCGATCGACGCGGCGAGGCCCGGCGGGACGACGGTCGTCGAGTCGTACTGGTGGACGATGGCGGGCCCCTCGAGGCGGTTGCCCGCCTTGAGCGCCGGACGGTCGTAGTACCTCGTCGGCACCTGCTGCAGCGCACCGTGCATCCGGAACCACGCAGGCCCCTCGTAGCGCAGCGCCGCCTCGGCTGGGGTCTCGTCGCCCGACTCGACGTCCACCGCCTCGAGCGGCGGCATGAGACCGATCCCGCGAACGCGGATGTTCGGGATCTCGATGTCGGAGTCCTCGAAGCGGCGGGAGTACTCGCGCTCGTGGGTGTCGTGGAAGTCGGCACGCAGCTTCTCCGCCCACGCCCCGTCGATCTCGCCCGAGCCGACTTCGAGCCGCAGCTCGTAGCCCTGGCCCGCGTAGCGGGCGTCGACGACGCGCTGCACCACGAGGCGGTCGGCGGGGATGCCGTCCTCCTCGAGCTGCCGGCGCGCGTCCTCCTCCAGCTCCGCGAAGCGCCTCGCGAGCTCCGCCGCGTCGAGCGCCGAGAGCCGCTGGTACGACGTGGCGACGTACTCGTAGACCATGTCCGTCGCGAGCAGCCCCATCGCCGCCGTCACGCCCGGGTAGGGCGGGACGACGACGGTCGGCGTCCCCACCTCCACCGCGATCTGGGCGGCGAAGAGGGGGCCGGCGCCGCCCTCGGCGACGAGCGCGAAGTCGCGCGGGTCGAAGCCCTTGCGCACCGAGTTCTCCTCGATGGACTGCACCATCGAGTGTGTGAGGATCTGCACGGCGCCCATCGCGGCCTCCTCGACGCTCATCCCGAGCGCCTGCGCGGGGCCCTCCTCGAACGCGCGGCGCGCGCGGTCCGGCTGGAGCTCCATGCCGCCGCCGAGGAACGCCTCCGGCCGGAGCCAGCCGAGCACGACCATCGCGTCCGTCGCGGTCGCCTCCGTTCCGCCGCGGCCGTAGGCGGCGGGACCCGGGTCGGCGCCCGCCGAGCGCGGGCCGACGCGGAAGATGCCGCCCTGGTCGACGTAGGCGATCGAGCCGCCCCCGGCGCCGATCGTGTCGACGTCGACCATCGGGATCATCGCCTGGTACGGGCCGACCTTCGTGTCGAGCAGGTGCTTCATGCGGAGCTTGCCGCCCTGGGCGAGGCCGATGTCCGCCGACGTCCCGCCCACGTCGAGGGTGATGACGTTCTCGTGACCGGCCTGCCGCCCCGCCCAGATTCCGCCCACGACGCCGGCGACGGGCCCGGACATGAGCAGGTTCACCGGCCGCTCGGTCGCCGCCTCCGCCGTGGCGACGCCGCTCGCCGATGTCATCAGGTGGACGCCGGTGCGCACGTCGAGCGCCCGCAGCTCCTCCTCGAGCCGGCGCACGTAGCCGGCGACCTTCGGACCGATGAACGCGTTCAGGCACACCGTGGAGAAGCGCTCGTACTCGCGGTACTGCGGGAGGACCTCGGAAGAGACCGAGAGGAACGCCTCCGGGAACTCGTCGCGCACCATCTGCGCCACGCGCGCCTCGTGCTCCGGGTTGAGGAAGGAGAAGAGGAAGCAGACGGCGACGGCCTCGACGCCCGCCTCCTTCAGCTGCCGCACGCGCTCGCGCGCGACCTCCTCGTCGAGGGGGACGAGCACCTCGCCGTCACGCGTGATCCGCTCGGGGACCGTGAGGCGGTGGCGGCGGCGGACGATCGGGTACCGCTGCCACGGCAGGTCCTGGTAGTTGGAGAAGTTGAGCGGCTTCTTGTGCCGCGCGATGTGGAGGATGTCGCGGTAGCCCTCGGTCGTGATCATCCCCACGCGGGCACCGTCGTGCTCGATGACGATGTTCGTCGCGATCGTCGTGCCGTGGAAGACGCCGTCGAGGGCGGCCGGGCTCTCGCCGGCCTCGCCGGTCAGCTCGCGAATGCCCTGCACCGTTCCCTGCGAGGGGTCCTCGGGGGTCGTGGGGAGCTTGTGCACGAGCACCGCGCCGCTTTCGTCGTCGACGTAGATGAGGTCCGTGAACGTGCCGCCGACGTCGACTCCGAGCCGTTTCATGCGCTAACCCCCCGGTGTGAGGACGATCTTGCCGAAGAAGTCCCGGCTCTCCATCAGGTCCATCGCGTCCTTCGCCCGGTCGAGCGGGAACGTCTGGTGGACGAGCGGGGTGATGCGGCCGCGCCGCGCCAGCTCGAGGCAGATCTCCACCTCGGCCTTCGTGTAGACGAACGAGCCGATGACCGACTTCTGCGCGCGGAAGAACGGAATGATGTCGAAGGGGACGACCTCGCCCGCGTGGCCGCCGCAGATGACGAGCCGGCCGTCCTTCGAGAGCGAGTCGAGGCCCTTCTGGAAGAGCTCGCCGCCGCAGTGCTCGTAGACGAGGTCGACGCCACGGTCGTCCGTGAGGCGCATCACCTCCTGCACGAGGTCCTGCTTCGTGTAGTTGACGCCGGCGTCCATGCCGAGCTCGCTCGCCCGCGCCAGCTTCTCGTCGCTCGAGGAGTTCCCGATCACGTACGCCCCCGCCATGTGGGCGAGCTGGACGGCGGCCGAGCCGATCCCGCTTCCGACGGAGTTGATGAGGACCGTCTCGCCGGGGCGGAGGCCGCCGCGCGTGAAGAGCATGTGCCAGGCCGTCGCGAACGCGATCTGGACGACCGCGGCCTCGACGTCCGACAGCTCCTCCGGAACCCGGATGAGCTGGGACGCCGAGCAGGCGAGCCGCTCGGCATAGCCTCCGGAGTGGACGAAGCTGATGAAGCCCGCGTCGAGGCAGAGGGACTCGCGGCCCGTCGTGCAGAAGCGGCACTCGCCGCAGGTGTCCATCAGGTTGGGCATCACTCGGTCACCGACCTGCCAGCCTTCGACGCCCTCGCCGACCTCGGCGATCCGCCCCACTACCTCGAGGCCGAGCACGTGCGGGGGCTCGATCGGGAAGCGCGAGACACCCTCGCGGACGTCCACGTCGAGGTGGTTGAGCGCGCACGCGGCGACCTCGATCGTCACCTCGCCGGGGCCCGGTCTCGGGTCTTCCAGCTCCTCCAGCCGGAGGACGTCCGAGCTTCCGAACTCGCGGAAAACAACGGCCTTCACGAGCCTCCTCCTTGCGCGGCAGACGGAATCCATGTTTATGTCTGACTTCGGCAACAATGTCAACTTCGATGACGCTCGCAACGGCTCGCTCCCTCCTCTTCGCGCCCGGCAACGACGAGCGGAAGCTGGCGAAGGCGCTCGCCGCGGGAGCGGACGCCGTCGTGGCCGACCTCGAGGACGCCGTTCCCGCCGCCGAGAAGGAGACGGCCCGGACGGTTACGAGCAGGGTGCTCGCAGGCGGGTCGGGAGGCAGCCTGGTCGCCGTGCGGGTCAACGCGCTCGGGGCCGAGGAATGGGAGGCCGACCTGCGTACCGTCGCCGGCCTCGAACTCGACGCGCTCGTGCTCCCGAAGGCGACCCCCGATGCCGTGGCCGCGCTCGGGACGAAGGGACCTCCGGTCGTCGCGATCGTCGAGACGGCGCTGGGGCTCCGGCAGGCCTACGAGACTGCGTGCTCGGAGCGCGTCGCCGCGCTCGTCCTCGGGGCCGTCGACCTCGGTCTCGAGCTCGGGCTCGAGCCGCGCGCCGACGGCCAAGAGGTGCTCTACGCCCGCTCGCGGCTGGTCGTCGAGTCGGCGGCCGCCGGGATCAGGAGCCCGTTCGATCTCGTGCACGTGGACACGCGCGACGACGAAGGGCTCGAGGCAGAGGCGCGCCTGGCGCGGTCGCTCGGCTTTCGTGGCAAGGCGTGCATCCATCCCGCCCAGGTCGAGATCGTGAACCGCGTCTTCTCGCCGACCCCGGAGGAGGTCGACCGCGCGAAGCGGGTCGTCGACGCGTACGAGCGCGCCCTCGCCGACGGGCGCGGCGCGGTCGCCCTGGACGGCGAGATGATCGACCTCCCGGTCGTCGAGCGGGCGAGACGGATCCTGGCCGAGACCGAAAGGAGCGTTTCCCGATGACGACCGAGCACGCGGCCGCGCCGAAGGCGTGGCGCGGAAGGTTCTACGAGGACTTCGACGTCGGCGACGTGTTCCACAGCCGCTTCGGGCGCACGATCACCGAGACCGACAACGTCTGGTTCACGTGCTTGACCATGAACACGAACCAGGTGCACTTCAACACGGAGTTCGCCGGGCGAACGCGCTTCGGCCGGCCGCTCGTGAACAGCACCCTCACCCTCGCCCTGGTCACCGGCATGACCGTTCCGGATACGAGCGAGAACGCCGCTGCGAACCTCTCCTGGACGGACATCAAGCTGCCGAATCCGGTGTTCGCCGGAGACACGCTCTGGGCGGAGAGCGAGATCACCGACCTGCGCGAATCGGCCTCGAACCCGAGCGTCGGCATCGTCACGATGCGCTCCCGCGGCGTAAACCAGCGGCGCGAGGTCGTGATCGAGTTCCAGCGGACGTTCATGGTCTACAAGCGCGATGCCACCGAGGTCGAGGACGCGTTCCCCGGCACCGACGCGGATTGGACGGTCTGAGATGACGGCCGCGCAGAGGATCGCCGAGTGGACGACCGGGCTGACGCTGGACGACATCCCGCGAGAGGTTGCCGAGGCGGCCAAGCTCCACCTCCTCGACACGCTGGGGTGCGGCCTCGCCGCCGCCGCCCTCGGCGTGGCGACGGAGGGACGGGAGACGATGGCCGAACTCGGCGGCGACGACCAGGCGACCGTCATCGGCGGGCCGGGGCTGCCTGCCGCCAACGCGGCCTTCGCAAACGCGATGGTCTGCCACGGGCTCGACTTCGACGACACGCATTCGGACTCGATCGCCCACGTGAGCGTCGTCACCTGCCCCGCCTCGCTCGCCGTCGCGGAGGCGGGCGGAGCGGCCGGGCGCGACGCGCTCGCCGCCGTCGTGGCGGCGAACGAGGTCGTCACGCGTGTCGGGATGGCCGCCTCCGGCCGCTTCCACGCGCGCGGCTTCCACCCCACCGCGGTCTGCGGGATCTTCGGCGCGACCGCCGCGGCCGCCCGCCTCGGAGGGCTCGACGGCGACCGCGCGGCGAGCGCTCTCGGAATCGCCGGCTCGCTCGCCTCGGGCCTCTTCGCCTACCTCGAGGACGGCACCGCGACGAAGCCCATCCACCCTGCGTGGGCCGCGCACGGCGGGCTGGTCGCCGCCCGCCTCGCCGCCCGCGGAGCAGAGGGCCCGCCCAGCATCTTCGAGGGGAAGTTCGGCCTCTACCACGCGTTCCTCGGCGCCGAGAAGGGAGAGATCGACCTCGACGCCCAGCTCGCCGACCTCGGAAGCCGCTGGGAGACGCCCCGGATCGCCTACAAGCCGTATCCCGCCTGCCACTTCATGCACGGCGCGGTGGGGGCGACGGCGGAGGCCTGGGGCGAGGGCCTCTCCCCCGACGACGTCGAGGAGATCGTCGTCACCGTGCCGGCAGCGGGAGTCGACCTGGTGCTCGAGCCGACGGCCGCGAAGGTCGCCCCGCGGACGACGTACGAGGCAAAGTTCAGCCTTCAGTACTCCGCGGCCGCGATGATCGTGCACGGGCGCTGCGGGGTCACGACGTACGCCGACGAGGCGATCCGCGACCCGCGCGTCCTCGAGCTCGCGAGGCGGGTCCGCTACGAGACGAAGGACTATCCGACCTACCCGGCCGCCTTCCCCGGCGGCGTCCGCATCACGACGCGGGACGGGCGCTCGCTCGAGGCAGACCTGCCGCACCAGCG
>JAICGP010000159.1 GCA_025923055.1 Thermoleophilia bacterium | reverse complement strand
TTGCGGGGTCGCATAGGCGAACCCTCCTTCCCGTTGATGGGGGTGACCGCCGAGTCACGCCGGGCCGGCCGCAGTCACCTCAACGAGCTCGGAACTCGTTCCCCCCGAAGAGCTCCGACGCCGCGATCCTACGGCACCTTCCCGAGCGCGGCAACCCGGCACGCAGGCGGCGGGAATCGATCGGCCGGCCGTACTCGCGTGCGCTCGCCTTACGGGCCGCTCGAGATCACGAACTAGGAGCGCCCGCCGGGGATGGGGTTGGCGCTCGTCCGCCTCTGGCGGCGCCCTCGTCCCCGGTCGCGCCTACGCCGGAGCGGGGAGCTCGACCGGTACGGGAGACACCTCGAGAAGCCGCTCCAGCAGCGGCCGGTCTCCCTCGACGACGACGCAGTCGAGCCGCCGGTCGACGAACATGTGGTAGACGCCCTCTGGATCGCCTTCGACGACGACGTCCGGATCGTCCACGGAGCCGGCCCGGGCTTCGCCGTCGACGAGCGAGGCGACCTCGTCGCCGACGCGGAACTCGAAGCGGCCCGGCGGGGCGAGAGGCGCGAGCACGGTGTCGACCGCGTTCGCGAGCCAGCCGACGAAGAGCTCGTCCTCGGCCGTCGGCGGCCCGAGCGAGCGGGCGCCCCAGAGCGCCAGCTCCCGGATCGCGGGGCGCAGTCCCTGGCCGTACTCCGTCAGCTCGTAGACGCGCGAGGCCGCGGGCGGTGGAAGCGTCCGCTTGCGAACGATCCCGCCCGTCTCCAGATCGCGGAGCCGGGAGGCGAGGATGTTCGTCCCGATCCCGGGCAGGTGCTCCGCGAGGTCCGTGTAGCGCTTCGGCCCGTGCATCAGCTCGCGCACGACGAGCAGCGCCCACCGCTCTCCGACGAGGTCGAGGGCGTGGGCGACGGGGCAGTACTGCTCGTAGCGCTTCCGCATGGATCGTCATTGTAGCGAGCGCGCTTGCTGTCAGGAAGGTGATACTTGCGAATTAGAAGCAGTCTCTGCTAGTTTGCAAGCCTTCTCTACGCAAGCGAAAGAAAGTGGACGACATGATGGCTTCGAAGGACCGGAAATGGCTGGCGCTGGCGCTTCTGAGCGTCGTCCAGTTCATGGTCGTCCTGGACATCGCGATCGTGAACGTCGCGTTGCCCTCCATCCAGGTCGACCTCGGGTTCTCCCAGGAGAACCTCCAGTGGGTGATCAGCGCCTACGCGCTCGTCTTCGGAGGGTTCTTGCTCCTCGGCGGGCGGGCGGCAGACCTCCTCGGCCGCCGGCGGGTCTTCCTCGCGGGCCTCGTCATCTTCACGGTCGCCTCCCTCCTTGCCGGCCTGGCCTGGTCGGAGGCGTCGCTGATCGGGGCTCGTGCGCTTCAGGGCCTCGGGGCGGCGGTGATCACGCCTGCCGCGCTCTCGATCCTCTCGACGACGTTCGCGGAGGGGAGCGAGCGCAACGTCGCGCTCGGCGTCTGGGGCGCCGTCGGCGGCTTCGGCGCCGCGGCGGGCGTCCTGCTCGGCGGCATCCTCACCGACGCGCTCAGCTGGGAGTGGATCTTCTACGTCAACGTCCCAGTCGGCGTCGCCGCCTTCGTGCTCGCGCCGATCCTGCTCGCGGAGAGCCGCGACGCCCGCGTGAAGACGTTCGACGCGCTCGGGGCGGTGCTCGTGACCGGAGGCCTCTCCGTCCTCGTCTACGCGATCACGCAGGCGGGCCGGGAGGGCTGGCTCGCCGGCGAGACGATCGGCACGTTCGCGGCGTCCCTCGCCCTGCTGACCGGCTTCGTGGTGTGGGAGCTGCGGCACCCCGAGCCGCTCATGCGCTTCGGGATCCTGCAGACGCGCACCGTGAGCGGCGCCAACGTGGCGGGCCTGATCATGGGCACGGCGATGTTCTCGATGTTCCTGATGCTGACCCTCTACATGCAGCAGGTGCTCGGGTACTCGGCGATGAGGACGGGAGTCGCCTACCTGGCCGTGGCCGGCACCGCGATCGTGTGGTCGGCCGTCGCCGCTCAGCTCGTCACGCGCGTCGGCGTGAAGCCCGTGCTCGTCACCGGGATGGCGACGCTGACCGCCGGGCTCGTGTACTTCACGCAGGTCTCGGTCGGCGGGTCGTACCTGAGCGACCTCCTTCCCGGCTTCCTCCTGATCGCCGTGGGCATCGGCTTCTCCTTCGTGCCGATCTCGATCGCCGCCCTGGCGGGGGTGCAGGATGCCGAGGCGGGTCTCGCGTCGGGGCTGATCAACACGTCGCAGCAGATCGGCGGGGCACTCGGAATCGCCGCGCTCTCCACGATCGCCACCTCGGAGACGGAAGGCGCGCTCGCCTCCGGCTCGGATCTCCCCGCGGCGCTCGTCGACGGCTTCACCGCCGCGTTCGTCGCCGGCGTCGTGATCGCCGGGCTCGGCGTCGTCGCAGCGCTGACGCTCATCCGGCGGGACGAGCTCGAGCGGGCGCCGGAGGCACGGCCGGCGCTCGACCTGGCAGCGTAGGGGGTCAGATCGCCGGGGAGGCGCGAGCCTCCCCGGCGATCACGTCCGCGGAGGATCGCCGGGCCCGCCGCGGAAGTCCCCGATCGTGGGTGGTAACGCCGTCCATCGTGCTGCACAGTTCCTTCGTGCGCATTCGGTCGATCTCCGCCGCACGCCGCAGGTAGTCGTGGAGGAGCCGCCACTCACCGACGAGGAGCTCGCGACGCTGGCCGCGTCCGGCGACCGGCGCGCCTTCGCCCGCCTGCACGAACGCCACCTTCCCGGTCTCCACGACTTCGCCGTGCGCGTCGTGCGCGGCCGCAGGGCAGCGGCGCGGGCGGTGAAGGCTGCAGCGGAAGAGGCGCGCGCCGGGCTCGTGGACGGCGGGGCGCGGGGATCTCCGAAGGCCTGGCTCTACGCCACGCTGCACGGCGCCGCCCTCGACGAGGTCCTCGACGGTTCCGAGGGCGACGCGGGGGACCCGGCGCTTGCGTTCGCCCTGCCTGACGGCGAGGACGCGGCCGTCTGGCGCTCGGCGTCGAGCCTCGCACCGCAGGACTACGCGCTCCTCGACCTCCACCTCAGGCGCGGGCTCGACGCCGACGAGCTGGCGGAGAGCCTCGGCGTCCCGCGCGGCGCGCTCGCGGCCCGCCTGACGCGCCTGCAGGCCGAGCTCGGCGCGGGCGCGGACGGCATGGATGCCGCCGCGGCAACCGCGATCTTCGCGGCTTTCGACCCGGTCGAGCACTCCGCCCCCCGCGTGCCGCGCGAGCTGCCGAAGGGACGCAAGCCCCTGCTCGTGCTCGCCGCAGTCGCCGTCGCCTCGGCCAGCACCGGCGCGGTGCTCGGCGCCAGGGGCGGCGGAGTCGCCGACCCGGTCGAGCTCGAGAGCTCCAGCCACGTCGTCGGGCGGGCGGGCCCCAACGTCGTGGCCGTCTCGTGGTCCCCGTCCTCGGATGCGCACGGCTACTCAGTCCTCTGGACCCGCAATGCGGCGGGGAGCCCCGACGAGACCGTCGACCTGCCGGCGTCCGCCGCGGGCGCGCGGAGCCGCCCGCTCGCCCCAGGGCGCTGGTGGTTCGTCCTCCGGACGCGCGGGCCGGACGACGACTGGAGCGGCGGCGTCCGTCTCGGCCCCTTCGTCGTCCCCGACGCGCCGGAGGCCCGGCTCGTCGAGCGCCCGCGGGAGGCTTCCCGCGCACGCGCGGCGACCTTCCAGTTCAGCGCCTCCGAGACCGGAGCGAGCTTCGAGTGCGCGCTCGACGGCGTCGACTTCGAGCCGTGCGAGTCGCCGCGCCGGTTCCGCCGCCTGGACGACGGGGAGCACCGGCTCGCGGTCCGCGCGACCGGGATCTCCGGCGTCGCCGGCGAGCCGGACGTCTACGAATGGATCGTGGACACGCGCGCGCCGAGGACGCGCTTCACGCGCGCGCCGTCCCCGGCGACCCGAGCGAGATCGGCCCGCCTCCGCTTCGCGGCCAACGAGCGCGACGTCCGCTTCTCCTGCAAGCTCGACGACTCCCGCTGGCACCCCTGTACCTCGCCGGAGTCGCTCGCCAACCTCACCGAGGCGCCGCACCGGTTCGCCGTCCGGGCCCACGACCGGGCGGGGAACCGAGATCGCACGCCGGCGCTGCGACGCTGGGTCGTCGACCGGACTCCGCCGGACGCCGCCATCCGCGGCCCCGGCGGACCGACGGGGCGGACGGCACGCTTCACGCTGACCGCAACCGAGTCCGGCGTCACCTTCCGTTGCTCGCTGGACGGAGCGGCCTTCGGCGGCTGCTCCGCAAGCCTCGTCCTCTCGCGCCTCGGCGCCGGCCGGCACACGCTGCGCGTTGTCGCCCGGGATGCGGCCGGAAACGTCGACGGCATCCCCGCCGAGCACCGCTGGCGCGTCGACGCGAGCGCGCCCGGGACGCTTCTCGTCGACCACCCGCCCCCGGTGACCGGAAGCGGCAGGGCCATGTTCGCGTTCGCCGCCACGGAGCCCGGCGCCAGGTTCGAGTGCAGCCTCGACGGCCGCGCGTTCGCCTCCTGCTCCTCGCCGATCGTCTACATCGGGATGACGGCGGGCCGCCACGTCTTCTCGGTGCGGGCGCGCGACCGGGCGGGGAACGTGGACGCCTCTCCGGTCGACTGGCGCTGGCGCGTACGCTGAGGGCCCCGGGAAGGGCCCGCCTCCGTCTCAGCCATGCGGCTCCGACGTCACCTGTTCCACCGCCGCGGCGGCGACATCGCCGTCGATCTCGGGACCGCGAACACCGTCGTGTTCGTGCGCGGCCACGGAATCGCGCTCTTCGAGCCGTCGGTGGTCGCCGTGGACGAGACCTCGGACGAGGTGCTCGCCGTCGGCACCGAGGCCAGGCGCATGATCGGGCGCACGCCCGCCACGATCCGGGCCACGCGCCCGCTCCGGCACGGCGTCATCGCCGACTTCGAGGTGACCGAGCAGATGCTCCGGCACTTCATCCGCAGGACGATCGGCAGCCGCTTCGCCCATCCCCGCGTCGTCCTCTGCGTGCCGAGCGGCATCACCGACGTGGAGCGGCGCGCGGTCGAGGAGGCGACCCTCGTCGCCGGCGCCCGCGAAGTCTGCTTGATCGAGGAGCCCATGGCCGCGGCGATCGGAGCCGAGCTGCCCGTCGGGGAGCCGGCCGCCAGCATGGTCGTCGACATCGGCGGCGGGACGACCGAGGTCGCCGTCATCGCGCTCGGCGGGATGGTGGTCTGGAACTCGATCCGCGTGGGCGGCTACGAGATGGACGAGGCGATCGTCGACCACGTCCGCAAGAGCCACGGTTTGCTGATCGGGCAGGAGCGCGCCGAAGGCGTGAAGATCGAGATCGGCTCCGCCGGCGCCGGGACGCCGGCCGCCCAGGCGGACGTGGCCGGGCGCGACCAGGTCACGGGGCTCCTCCAACGCGTGGCGCTCGACTCCGACGAGGTGCAGCACGCGCTCGAAGGGCCGGTCGTCCGCATCGTCGACGCGGTCAAGGAGACGCTCGAGCGCACGCCGCCGCAGCTCGCGGCCGACGTCGTCGAGCGCGGGATCGTCCTGGCGGGCGGCGGGGCGCTCCTGCGCCAGATCGACGACCGCCTCCGCGCCGAGACCGGTGTGGCCGTCCACCGCGTCGAGTCGCCCCTGACGTGCGTCGCGCTCGGCGCGGGACGGAGCCTCGAGGAGTTCGAGGTCATGGTCCGCGCCGCCCGCGAAGCCTGATCTCGCCCGAAACCGGAGGGAAGGATTCGCAGGGGTGACGGCGTAGGACCCCGGTTCCGATGCGCCCGATACGCCCAGTCGCGGTCGCGGCTCTCGTCCTCGCTCTCGCGGCGACCGCCGGCGCCTCGGCCGCCGGGCCGAGGCTCCAGACGGCCGGCCTTCAGGTCGCGCTCAAGTCACGCGGCCTCTACGGCGGCCCGATCGACGCGATCGCCGGTCCCGCCACCAGGCGCGGCGTCATCCGTTTCCAGCGCCGTCACGGCCTGCTCGTCGACGGCGTCGCGGGCCCCCAGACGCGGCGCGCCCTCGGCCGGCTCGGCCGGCCGCTCTACGGCAGACGCACGATGCGGCGCGGCATGGTCGGCTGGGACGTGTCGGTGCTGCAGTTCCTCCTCCTGCGCTCGCGCTCGTCGAGTGGCTCCATCGACGGCGCCTTCGGTCCTGCGACGCGTGCGGCGACGATGCGCTTCCAGCGCCGGGCCGGCCT
>JAICGP010000158.1 GCA_025923055.1 Thermoleophilia bacterium | reverse complement strand
CGGTCGTCGACCATCCGCTCGTCCAGCACAAGCTCGGCCTTCTGCGCGACGAGGAGACGCCGACGCAGGTGTTCCGGCAGGTCGTCAACGAGCTCACGCTCCTGCTCACGTACGAGGCGACCAAGGACCTCGCCACCGAGGATGTCGAGATCCGGACGCCGCTCGAGCGGACGAAGGTGCCGAGGATCTCGGGCAAGAAGGTGGCCGTCTGCCCGATCCTCCGGGCCGGCGTCGGCATGCTGGACGGCGTCCTCTCGCTCATCTCGGGCGCGCGAGTCGGGTTCATCGGCCTCTACCGGAACGAGGAGACGCTCGAGCCGGTCGAGTACTACGTGAAGCTCCCGGCCGACATCGCCGACCGCGACGTCATCCTGCTCGACCCGATGCTCGCCACGGGGAACTCGACCGCCGCCGCCGTCGAGACGGTCAAGCGGGCCGGCGCGGAGTCGGTGCGGCTGATCGCCGTCATCGCGGCGCCGGAGGGGATCGAGCGGCTCCACTCCGCCCACCCGGACGTCCATATCGTCGTCGCCGCGGTCGACCGCGCCCTCAACGACAAGGGCTACATCGTGCCGGGGCTCGGCGACGCAGGCGATCGCCTCTACGGGACGAAGTAGCCGTGCTCGACGAGTTCACCGGGAACCCCGACGTCCTCTGGGGCTTCCTCGTGGCGCTTGCCGTCGTGCTCGCGCTCACCCCGGCGGTCGGGCGCGTGGCCCGCGTGCTCGGCGTCGTCGACGAGCCCGGCGAGCGGCGCCGCGTCCACCTGCGCGCCGTGCCGCGCCTCGGAGGCGTCGCCATCTTCCTGGGCATCTTCGTTCCCGCGCTCGCCTTCCTGGACCTGACCGGGCCGTATCGCGGCATCGTGCTCGGCGCCGCGCTCGCCACGACGGTCGGGATCGTGGACGACTTCCGCGGCCTCCCGTGGGCGGTCAAGCTCGCAGGTCAGGTCGGAGCCGCCGGCATCGCCGTCCAGGCCGGCGTGACGATCGATCGCTTCACCTTCCCGATCGTGGGCATCCACGACCTGCCCGAGTGGCTCGCCGTCGTGCTCTCGATCGTGTGGATCGTGGCGATCATGAACATGGTCAACTTCCTCGACGGCCTCGACGGCCTCGCCGCCGGCGTCTGCGCGATCGCCGGCGCGACCTTCGCGGTCATCGCGCTCTCGCTCGCTCGCCCGAACGCCGCCGTCCTCTCCGCGATCGTCGCGGGCGCCTGCCTCGGCTTTCTCCGGCACAACTTCTACCCCGCGCGGATCTTCATGGGGGACTCCGGGTCGATGCTGCTCGGCTTCACGCTCGCCGCCGTGGCGATCGAGGGGACGCTGAAGACGGCTGCGACCGTCGCCCTCTTCTTCCCGCTCTTCGTCCTCGCCGTCCCGATCCTCGACACGTCGTTCGTGGTCGCCCGCCGGCTGCGCCGCGGCGAGCGGGTCTTCGCGCCCGACCAGTCGCACCTCCACCACCGCTTCATCCGGCGAGGCTTCTCGCAGCGGGAGACGGTGCTCTACCTGTGGGCGTGGTGCGCGATCCTCGCCGGGGCCGCGCTCGCCACCCGCTTCGTCCCCTTCCGCGAGGGCGGTGAATGGCACCTCTGGCCGACGGTCGCGGTGGCGCTCATCGGCCTGGTCGCCGTCGCCTCCTCTCTCTACCTCGTGGTCCTGCTCGAGATCCTGAAGGTCCGCCGCCTGCGCGCCTGGGTCGGGCAGCGCCGCGGGGAGGCGGACGAGGAGGAGCGGAGACTGCGAAGCGCGTGAGCGCGGCCGACGAGACGGCGGCCGCGGCCCGGCTCGCCTTCCAGGCCGCGACATCGTGGCTCGACGCGCTGCCGGACCGGGCGGTCCTGCCGGAGGGCGTCGACGAGGCCGTCGACCGCTTCGGCGGGCCGCTCCCGGAGGACGGCGCCGGCGCCGCCGCGGCCCTCGCCGAGCTCGAGAGCGGGCTCGACGCCGCCACCGCCTCGCCCGGGCCGCGCTTCTTCCATTTCGTCACGGGCGGCGTCACGCCGGCCGCCCTTGGAGCCGACTGGCTGGCCACGGCCCTCGACCAGAACGCCTTCAGCCGGGTCGGCTCGCCGCTCGGGACGCGGCTCGAGCGCGTCGCCGTCGACTGGCTGAAGGATCTCTTCGAGCTACCGGCCGAGTGGGGCGGGGCCCTCTCCACGGGCGCCACGACGGCGAACCTGATGGGCCTCGCCGCCGCGCGGCAGTGGTGGGGGGAGCAGCACGGGCGGGACGTCGGAGCGGAGGGGCTCGCCGGCCTGCCGCCGGTCCCCGTGCTCGCGGGCGGCTTCATCCATCCGAGCGCCCTGAAGGCGCTCGCGATGCTCGGGATCGGCCGCGAGAGGGTGAGGATCTTCGCGCGGGACTCGGCCGGGCGGCTCGACCTGCCCGCCCTCGAGGCGGCACTGGGGGCGCTCGGAGGCGGCCCCGCGGTCCTCGTCGGCAACGCCGGCGAGGTGAACGCCGGCGAGTTCGACCCGATCGCGGCGCTCGCCGACCTCGCCGAGGAGCACGGCGCCTGGCTCCACGTCGACGGGGCGTTCGGGCTCTTCGCCCGGCTCTCGCCGCGCGTCGCGCAGCTCGCCGAGGGCGTGGAGCGCGCCCACTCGGTGATCGCGGACGGCCACAAGTGGCTCAACGTTCCCTACGACTGCGGCTTCGCCTTCGTGCGCGACACCGCGCTCCTCGCAAAGGTCTTCTCCCTCGCCGCCGCGTACCTCCCGTCGGACGAGCCGGAGCCGACCTACGGCTACCTGACCCCGGAGTCGTCCCAGCGCGCCCGTGCGCTGCCCGTCTGGGCGGCGCTCCGAGCGTGGGGAAGGGCGGGCTACCGCGAGCTGGTCGAGCGCCATCTCGACCTCGCCCGGCACCTGGCGGCGCGCGTGGACGAGGCGGACGACCTCGAGCGCCTCGCGGAGGTGCCGCTCAACATCGTCTGCTTCCGCTACCGGCCGGCCGGGCTCGACGAGGAGGAGCTCAACGACCTCAACGCGCGCCTGGGCGAGGAGGTGCTCGCCGACGGGCGCGTCTACGTCGGCACGACGAGCTTCGAGGGCCGCACCGCCTTCCGCCCCGCGATCGTCAACTGGCGCACCGGGGAGGGCGACGTCGACCTCCTCGCCGACGTGGTGCTCGAGCTGGGCGCGCGCCTCCTGGCGCGCACAAAGTAACCCGTATCCCGCACGGAAAGCGCCATCCAGCTGTCACGAACTCGTCTTCCGACTGCTAGGCTGTGGCCGAATAAGATGCATGCCGTCGTGGGGGCCGAACGCAGCACGCTCGATCTGATCCGCGCTTTGGCGTCCTCCCGGGGCTCTCGCTGATGCCCGGCGCGCTGCTCACTCCGCGGCCGCTGCCCGACCGGCGCGTGCCCGTCGCGCTCGGCGGGGCGGTCATCGCCCTCGCCCTGCCCGTGTTCCTCCTGGCGGGCTGGCGCGTGGAGGGCTGGGCGCTCGGAGCGCTCGTCTGGGCGGCGAGTCAGCTGCTCGGCCTGGCGCTCGCGCGCAAGGGCATCGGGGAGCCGACTCTCCGGGGCTCGGGGCTCGTCGCGTTCGGGATGATGGGCCGCGGGATCGGGCTCGCCCTCGTCCTCATCGTCGTCGCGGTCGTCGACCCGTCGCTCGCCCTCGCGGGAGCGCTCGTCTACGCCGCCGCCTACAGCGCCGAGCTGGCCGCCGGCCTGGTGCTGTACTTCTCGGGGAGCCCGCGCACGTGAGCCCGCTCCTCGCCGCGGCCGAGAGCGACTTCGACCCGCAGCACGAGTTCCTCCTCGAGGAGTGGATCCCGCTCCACCTCGGCCCGCTCGACCTGTCCGTCAACAAGGCGGTCGTCTACATCTGGCTCGGCGGCATCGCGACGATCCTGCTCGGCATCTGGCTCATGCGCTTCGGGCTCTCGCTGCGGCCAGACCGGCGCCAGACCACGGGCGAGGCCGTCTACGACCTCGTCCAGAGCCAGATCGCCGAGTCGAGCATCCCCACCAAGGCGCTCCACATCTGGTTCCCGTACGTCGCCTCGCTCTTCCTCTTCATCTGGGTGCTGAACATCATCGGCTTCGTCCCGCTGCCGATCTCGAACGACACGTTCGACCTCTTCGGCGTCGAGCTGCCGACGCTCGGCATCTACGCGGCGACGGCCAACCTGAGCGTCACCCTCGCGCTCGCCCTGATCACGTTCTTCGCCACCCACGTCGAAGGCATCCGGTACAACGGCCCGACGCGCTACTTCAAGAGCTGGATCCCGGAGGGCGCTCCCAAGCCGCTCCTCGGGCTGATCGTCCCGCTCGAGGTCATCTCGCAGTTCATGCGGCTCATCTCGCTCTCCGTCCGGCTCTTCGCCAACATGCTCGCCGGCCACATGCTGATCCTCGTCATGCTCGGCCTCATCTTCATCTTCTCGGCCTGGTGGCTGGTCCCGTTCTCGATCGGGTTCGGCACGGTCATCTACCTCTTCGAGGTCGGGATCGTCGTCACGATCCAGGCCTTCGTCTTCGCGCTGCTGTCCGGGATCTACATCGGCGGGGCCATCGAACCGGAACACTAAGGAGGGAGACAAAGTGGACATCCTGCTCGCACAGACCACTGACGAAGGGCTGACCGCGCTCGGCCAGGCGATCGCCTTCGGCGTCGGGGTTGGTCTCGGGGCGGTCGGCGCCGGCATCGGGATCGGCACCATCTTCGGCTCCATGATCCAGGCGGTCGCGCGCCAGCCCGAGCTTCGCGGCGAGCTGACCGGCATCCAGTGGCTCGGCTTCGCGCTCACCGAAGCCGTCGTCTTCTACGCGCTCCTCGGCGGCCTGCTGGCCTTCGTGCTGGTCTAGACGATGGAAGACGCGCTGCTACAGGCGTTCCTCTTCGCCCAGGAGACGGCGGAGGAGGACGAGGGCTCGCTGATCGACGTCGTCCCGGGCCTGATGGTCTGGACGTTCGTCACCTTCCTAATCGTCTTCTGGGTCCTCCGTCGCTTCGCGTTCGGGCGGATCCAGGGGCTGATCGATCAGCGCCGCGACCGGATCCGCGAGGCGCTCGACGAGGCCGACAAGGCCCGCTCCGAGGCCCGCGAGCTTCGCGACCGGATCGCGCAGGAGCGCCAGCAGGCGAAGATGGAGCGGGAGCAGATCCTCGAGGACTCCCGCCGCCAGGCGCAGCGCCAGCTCGAGCAGGGCCGCGAGCGCGCGGACGCCGATCTGAGGGAGCGGCTGGAGAAGAACCGCGAGGAGCTCGATGCGGAGAACGCGAGGCTGCGCGAGCAGATCCGCAGGGACGTCGTCGAGCTGACGCTGCTGGCGTCCGAGAAGGTGACGGGGAAGGTCCTCGACGAGGACGACCAGCGCCGCCTGATCGAGGAGACGATCGAAGAGGTCGACGTGAAGAGACTGGCCTCGGAGAACTAGAAGGCACGGATGGCCGTCGCGCACACCGTCTACGCCGAGGCCCTGCTTGCGGCCGCCGGCGAGAGAGGCCGCCTCGCCGAGGTCCGGGAGGAGCTCGCCGACTTCGTCGGCGCGGTGCAGGCGTCGCCCGAGCTCTCGTCGCTCCTGCGCAACCCCCAGATCGAGGCGCATGTGAAGCGGGACGCCCTCGCAGACGTCCTCGGCGACGCCGACGAGCTCGTCCGCAACTTCCTCCTCCTCGTCGCCGAGAAAGGCCGGATCGCCGAGGTCGCCGACATCCAGCGTGAGCTCGAGCGGCTGATCGCGCGCGAGGCGCGCGTGCTGGAGCTCGACCTCACCACGGCCGTCGAGCTCTCCGACGAGGACGCCGCGCACGTCGTGCGCCAGATCGAGGAGGCCTCCGGCCGGCGCGTCGAGGCGACCCGCCGCGTCGACCCCTCCATCATCGGCGGCATCGTCGTCCAGGCCGGGTCCCGGCGCCTCGACGCGAGCGTACGCGGCCGCCTCGACCAGCTCAGGCAGGAACTGACCGCGAGACGTTAGGAGCAGAGAGTGAAGCTACGCCCGGAAGAGATCACGTCGATCCTCAAGCAGCGCATCGAGCACTACGACGTCGAGACCGACCTCGCCGAGGTCGGCACCGTGCTCGCCATCGGGGACGGCATCGCCCGCGTGTACGGGCTCGAGAGCTGCATGGCCATGGAGATGGTCGAGCTCGAGCACGACGTGACGGGCATCGCGCTGAACCTCGAGGAGGACAACGTCGGCGTCGCCCTCTTCGGCGACTGGCAGAAGG
>JAICGP010000157.1 GCA_025923055.1 Thermoleophilia bacterium | reverse complement strand
TCGGATACTCGGCGACCCGCACCGGCGCCGTCTTCCTGCCGATGACGATCCTGATCATCCTGATCGCCCCCGCGGCCGGGAAGTTCTCCGACCGGGTGGGCTCCCGCTGGCTGATGACCGCGGGCATGCTCGGCCTCACCGCCTCGCTCGTCGTCTTCTCCCGCCTCGGCCTCGACTCGACCTTCTGGGACATCTTCCCGGGGCTCGTGGTCGGCGGCTTCGGCATGGCGCTCGTCATGACGCCCATGACCGCCGCGGCGCTCGGCTCCGTCCCGGTGGCGAAGTCGGGCGTCGGCTCCGGCGTCCTGAACACGTTCCGCCAGCTGGGCGGGGCGCTCGGGATCGCCGTCATGGGAGCGATCGTGGCCTCCTACATCGACCTGGACGCGGCCGGCCGGCCCGACCCGGCGGCGTTCATCGACGGCTTCCAGCGCGCCCTCGAGGTGAGCGCCGGCTTCGCCCTCCTCGGCGCGGTCGTCTCGGCGGGCGCGATCAGAAAGCACCGCCACCTGGACGCGGGCGAGCTCGCGGAAGCGGCTGCCTAGCGCTTCGCCGGCAAGTAGGGAAACGGTATGACCGCTTCACCGGCGGTCAAGAGGCACGAACGAGGGATGGACGAACCGGCCCGCAGCGCCGACGCTTCGTGCATGTCCCGCTTCCAGACAGGCGACAACCCGGAGACTCCGGCTCTGCGGCCCAGCCGTCGCCTCCGGGTTGTCCCGCCTGGAATTGGCGCGCCTTCCGCCCCCTCTTGCCTGGCGTCTGGCAGAAGTGCGGAAACAGTCGGACTGTACCGCAGCGCCCGGGAAAGTCAAGTGAGCTTGTGAAGTGAATTTTTCGTCTTATAGTTCACTCTAGGCACCATGCCCGAGTACGCCGCACTCACCCGCCCCGCTGCACCGTCGCGACCCTCCCTCGGAGAGCGCGTGCGCCAGCTTCGCATCGCCCACGGCCTCACCCAGACCGACCTGGCCGGCGACCGCTTCTCGAAGGAGTACGTCAGCCAGATCGAGCGGGGCAAGACGCGCCCGACGGCCGAGACCGTGGCCTGGCTGGCAGTGCGGCTCGGAGTCGACGCGACGTTCCTCGAGGTCGGGGTCTCCGCGAGCGAGCGCGAGCGCGTCGAGAGCGTCATCGCCAGGGCCGAGGCCGCCATCGAGTCGGCCGAGTACGGCGACGCCGTCGCCGCCGTGAGCGAGCTGGCGCCCGCGCTCGCGAGCGTCGCCGCGCCGGAGCTCGAGCTCCGGGCCGTGCTCGTCGAATCGTGGGCGCGCATGTACCTGGGTGAGGTCCGCAAGGCGATCGAGCTCCTCGACCGCGCGCGTGGGATCGCCGACGCGCCGTCCTTCACGGACGTCGAGCGTGCGGACGTCCTCTATCACCTCGCCTGCTGCCGCTACAAGCTCAACTCGACCACCACCGCGGTCACCCTCTACTCGCAGGCGCTCGAGCTCGTCGAGCGCTCCGGCCTGCCCGCCGACCGGCTTCGCTCGCACATCTACGAGTGGCGCTCCCGCTGCTATCGCCGCCAGCGCGACTGGGAGGCTGCGCGCGAGGACGTCGAGCGCGCGCTCGAGCTCGCGGAAGGCCTGAACGACCGCCACACGATGGGCCACGTCTACTTCCAGGCGTCTCTCATCGCCGAGCGGACCGGGCACTGGGTGCTCGCCCGCTCGTACGCCGAGCAGGCGAAGGGGATCTACGAGGAGCTTCGCGACCAGTCCAACGTCGGGAAGCTGCTCAACGAGCTGGGAGCCCTGAACTTCCAGCTCGGCAAGCCCGAGGAGGCGGTCGACCAGCTCAAGGAGGCGTTCAAGGTCCTCCTCGACGTCGGCGACGACACGGACGCCGCGCGCGTCATCTCGTCGCTCGCCCAGGTGCACCTGCGCACCGGGAAGGTGGAGCTCGCCGAGGAGCAGTCGCGCCAGGCGCTCGACATGCTCCAGGGCCGCGTCGACCACCTCGACGAGATCGGCAACGCCCAGCTCGTGCTCGGCCGGGCGCTCCTCGAGCAGGAGCGGCTCGACGAGGCGGAGGAGCACTTCGCCGCCGCCGAAGCGAGCTTCGACCAGCTGTCCTCCGCAAGCCACCGCGCGGCCGCGTGGATCGCACAGGGCGATCTCGCCGGTCGCAGGGGCGACGACCGCCGCGCGTCACGGCTCTACCGCCGCGCTGCCGAAGCGCTCCAGGACTTCCACTTCTAAAGGAGGTGACGACTGTGAAGACAAAGGCTCTTCTCACCCTGACCGCGCTGGTCGCCTTCCTGGCGCCGCTGGCCGGTTTTGGCCACTTCGACGGTCGCTAGGAGCGAGCGAGCGCATCGCCCAGTCTCGTTCATCCAGGGAAAGGGGGTGACGGCGATGAAGATCAGGGCTCTCCTCACGCTCGTGGCCCTTGCGGCGTTCGTCGGCAAGGCCAAGCTCCATGTGATGATCGGCCACTTCGACGGCCGCTGACCGGCCGGGAAGGATGTCTCGCGGCGGCGTCGAATGTCTCCGGCGCGCGACCCGAGAACTCGTTTCGCACCGTGCACGAGCATCCTTCCCTTCGCCCCCTCGCCCCCCTGCTCGGCGTGCTGGCGGCGATGTGGCTCGGCGCCGCCGGCCTCATCCTCCAGCAGCTCGTCTAGCGCCCGCGGGCACCCCTCGATCCTCGCCGCGAGACGGCGGCGGCTCCGTCGCCGTCGTCTCGCGCGCGCGGGGATACTCTCAGCGGCTCTATACTCGAAGCTTCACTTTCTGAAGCGATCGCGCGGAGGTGCTGCATGGCGGAGAACGATTACGCGAAGGAGGTCCTCGTCTCGACCGAGTGGCTCGCCGACCGGCTCGGCGACGACGGCCTGGTCGTGGCGGAGGTGGACGAGAACCCCGACCTCTACGACGAGGGGCACATCCCGGGGGCCGTCAAGCTCCACTGGCGGGACGACCTGCAGGACCCGGTCGAGCGCGACGTCGTCGACCGGGCGACGTTCGAGAAGCTGCTCGGCGAGCGCGGAATCGGCAACTCGACGACGGTCGTCCTGTACGGGGACAAGAACAACTGGTTCGCCGCCTACGCGTACTGGTACCTGAAGGTCTACGGCCACGGCGACGTGCGCATCCTCGACGGCGGCCGCCAGAAGTGGATCGACGAGGGCCGTGAGCTGACCGATGACGTGCCGTCGCCGGTGCCGCAGACCTACACGGCCTCCGACCGCGACGAGTCGATCCGCGCCTACCGCGACCAGGTGCGCGAGTGGGTCGAGGGCGCCGACGTCGCGCTCGTCGACGTGCGCTCGCCCGGGGAGTACGCCGGGGACCTGGTCGCGCCGCCCGGCTACGAGCAGGAAGGGGCCCAGCGCGCCGGGCACATACCGACCGCGGTGTCCGTCCCGTGGGCGAGCGCCGTGCGCGACGACGGGACGTTCAAGCCGGCGGACGAGCTGCGGGAGCTCTACGGCGGCAAGGGAGTCACTCCCGAACGCCCCGTGACCGCGTACTGCCGCATCGGCGAGCGCAGCGCGCACACGTGGTTCGTCCTGCGCGAGCTCCTCGGCTTCGGCGACGTCCGCAACTACGACGGCTCCTGGACGGAATGGGGCAACCTCGTGGACGTCCCGATCGAGAAGGGCTCCTAGCCCGACCGCCGTACCCGGTGTACCCTCGGCTCGCCATCGACGCCGGGGGTACGCCGTGCTCAAGGAGTTCAGGGACTTCCTCCTCAGGGGCAACCTCGTCGAGGTCGCCGTCGCGCTGGTCCTCGCGCTCGCGCTCACCGCGCTCGTCACCTCTTTCGTCGAGGACCTGATCACCCCCCTGATCGCGGCGATCTTCGGGCAGCCCGACTTCTCGGGGCTCACGTTCGAGATCAACGACAGCGTCTTCCGCTACGGCGAGTTCCTGAACGCGCTGATCGCGTTCGTCCTGATCGGCGCGGTGCTGTTCTTCTTCGTCGTCAAGCCGGTGAACGCCCTGCTCGAGCGCAGGAAGCGCGGCGAGGCGCCCACGACGCGCGAGTGCCCCGAGTGCCTGAGCGAGGTTCCGGTCGGCGCCCGCCGCTGCGCCTTCTGCACGGCGGCGGTGGGTGCGTCGAGCTGAGCGCGCCGGGCGGGCTCACGGTCTCGGCGGTCGACTACCACACCGCCGGCGAGCCGTTTCGCATCGTCACCGGGGGCGTGCCGGCCCTCGAGGGGGCCACGATCCTCGAGCGGCGCCGCTTCGCCGCCGAGCGGCTCGACCACGTCCGCCGTCTGCTCGTCTTCGAGCCCCGGGGGCACGCCGACATGTACGGCTGCTTCGTCACCGAGGGCGAGGACGAGGGCGCCGACCTCGGCGTCGTCTTCTTCCACAACGCCGGCTACTCGACCGCCTGCGGCCACGGAACGATCGCGCTCGTCACCTGGGCGCTCGAGACCGGAGTCGTCGCGGCGGCGGAGCCGGAGACGCGCGTCGTCGTCGACGTCCCGTCCGGCAGGGTGGAGACCGTGGCTACGGTCGCGGGGGGCCGCGTGCGCTCGGTCCGCTTCCGCAACGTCCCGGCGTACGTGGAGGCCGAGGGGCTGCTCGCCGAAGGCCTTCGCGCCGACGTCGCCTACGGCGGAGCGTTCTACGCCTCGGTCGCCTCGCCGCTCCCCGTACAGCCGCGCAACGTGCCGGAGCTCGTCGAGCTCGGGCGCGCGGTGAAGGCGGGCCTGGAGCGGCAGCGCGCGTTCGTCCATCCCGAGGAGCCCGAGCTCCGCGACGTCTACGGGGTCGTCTTCTGGGAGCGCGTCGACTTCGGGCCGCCGGTGCGGCAGCGGAACGTGACGGTGTTCGCCGACGGCGAGGTCGACCGGTCGCCCTGCGGCAGCGGCACCTCAGCGAGGCTGGCGCTCCTCGAGCGGGCGGGGGAGCTGCCGCGTGGCGACGACCTCCTCCACGAGAGCGTCATCGGCACGGAGTTCCGCGCGCGTGTGGTCGGCGACGCCGACGTCGCCGGCCGGCCGGCCGTCGTCACGGAGGTCGAGGGCAGCGCCTCCCGCACCGGCGCCCACGAGTTCGTCCTCGAGCCCGACGACGCCCTCGGCGAGGGCTTCCTGCTCCGCTGAGCCTGGGAGGGCTTGGCTAATCGCGGAGGAGCGGGCGCGTCAGGCAGGTGGGGCCGCCGTCGCCCAGGCGGGAGATGTGGTCGCCCTCGTAGGCCCGCACGTCGACGCCCGCGCGCTCCATCCGGCGCCGCGTCTCGTCGTTCCCGGCGAGCGCGAGCGCGACGCGCGGGGCGAGCGCGAGCACGTTCGGCCCCATCGACTCGAACTCCTCGTCGGGCGCCTCGACGAGCTCGATCTCGCGTGCGCGAAGGAGCTCCACGAGCCGGACGGGCATGAGGGGGAGGTAGACGACCGCGAGGTCCGTGTCGAGCGGAGAGAGGAACGACATCAGGTGCAGGACCTCGCCGGCGCCGCGGTGGTGCGGCAGGTCGAAGGCGATCACGTCGACGTCCGGCAGGAGCTCCTGCAGGGCGGCGATCCCGGCGTCGTTCGTGCGGTAACCCCGGCCGACGAGCAGCGTCCGCTCGTCCAGCCAGACCGTGTCGCCGCCCTCCGCCAACGCCGGCGCCTCCAGCCTGCCGGCGATCGGGATGCCGGCCTCGACGAGGTCGGCGCCCATCGTGTCCGGCTCGCTCCGCCGCCCCTCCTTGCCGGGCCGGAGCAAGATGGCGCCCGCGTCGGCGACGAGAGCGGGGTCGAAGGCGTAGATCGCGTCGGGGTCGGGGCCGTGTGGGGTCTCCGCGAGGACCACCTCCGCGCCCGCCTCCGCGAGCAGGGCCCGGAAGGCCTCGTGCTCCCGGGCCAGCTCGGCCGGGTCCGGCTCCGCGCGCCAGCCGTAGGCGCTCCAGAGAGCGGCGTCCGCAGGCCGGGGGGCCCGCACGAGCACCCGGCGCAGCCGTCCGGTCATGCTCTGGGCGCCGAAGCGGGGGGCGGTAACCTCCATCGCGTGGAGAGTACCGACAGGCTCGCGGGGCTCGAGGCCGGCGGGGGCTGCGCCGCGAAGTACCCGGCCGCGCGCCTGGAGGAGCTGCTCGCGGGCTTCGCGGCGGCCGTGCCGGAGAACCTGCTCGTCGGGCTTTCCCCCGCCGACGACGCTGCCGTCTACCGCCTCGACGACGATCGCGCGCTCGTCTTCACGACCGACTTCTTCCCGCCGCTCGTCGACGACCCGGCGCTCTTCGGCGCGATCGCCGCGGCGAACGCGCTCAACGACGTCTTCGCGATGGGCGGGCGGCCGCTGCTCGCGCTCTCGATCGCGGCC
>JAICGP010000156.1 GCA_025923055.1 Thermoleophilia bacterium | reverse complement strand
GGCCCGCTCGATCCCGTCGCGCTCCGCGAGAGCCTCGACGACGACGCCGGCGACACGATCTCGCTCGCACGGCTTCTCTCGACGCTCGTCGAGGAGGTCTCCGTCGAGGAGCGAGACGGTCGCCACAGCCTGCGGCTGGAGAAGCGCGTTCCCTTGACGAGGCCCGAGCCTCGAGAGCCGGTGTGACCGCGGCGGAAGCCGGGAGCGACCGAGAGCTCCTCCGCCGGTACCACGAGGGCGGCGACCTCGAAGCCCGGGAGCAGTTGATCGAGCGGCACCTCCCGCTCGTGCGCTCACTGGCCCGCCGCTACGCGAATCGCGGCGAGCAGCTGGAGGACCTCGTCCAGGTCGGCTCCATCGGGCTCATCAAGGCGATCGACCGCTTCGACGTCGAGCGGGGCGTCGAGCTGACCACCTACGCGACCCCGAACATCATCGGTGAGATCAAGCGCCACTTCCGCGACAAGGGCTGGTCGGTGCGCGTCCCCCGCGGCCTCCAGGAGCTGAACGTCCGCCTCTCGGCGCTCCTCGAGCAGCTGACCGTGCAGCTCGAGCGCTCGCCGACGATCGCCGAGCTCGCCAAGGCGGCGGACGTGGACGAGGAGGCGGTGCTCGAGGCGCTCGAGTCCGGCCAGGCGTACACGACCGTCTCCCTCTCGGCGCCCACCGGGCACGGGGACGACTCCGATCTCGACCCGCTCGAGTCGCTCGGCGAGCTCGAGCACGAGTACGAGGTGAGCGAGGACCGCGCCATCCTCGCTCCGGGGCTGAAAGCGCTCGACGAGCGCGAGCGCCGCATCATCCACCTCCGTTTCTGGGAGGGGCTGACGCAGTCGCAGATCGCCCAGCAGGTCGGCATCTCTCAGATGCACGTGTCGCGGCTGATCCGGCGCTCGCTGGAGAAGGTGCGCGAGGAGATCGCCACCGGCCGCAACCTCTAGTCCCGCCGCCGGGGCCGCCGCTCCATCGCTTCTAGAATCGACGGGATGCGCACGTCTGCAGAGCTGCGGGAGGGGTTCCTCTCCTTCTTCGAGGAGCGCGACCACCGGCGGTTCCCGTCGTGGCCGCTCGTCCCGCCGCCGGAGGATGCCTCGACGCTCTTCATCTCGGCCGGGATGCAGCCGCTGAAGCCCTACTTCTCGGGCGCCAAGCAGCCGCCGGCGCCGCGCTTCACGACCGTTCAGAAGGTCCTGCGGGCCGGCGGCAAGGACACCGACCTCGACGAGGTCGGGCTGACGGCGCGGCACGCCTCCATGTTCGAGATGCTCGGCAACTTCTCGTTCGGCGACTACTTCAAGGACGGCGCCGTCGACTACGCCTGGGAGTTCGTGACGGAGCACATGGAGCTCGAGCCGGAGCGGCTGTGGGCCTCCGTCTTCGCCGGCGATCCCGAGCTCGGCCTCGGCGAGGACGAGGTGGCGGTGGAGGCCTGGCGCCGCACCGGGCTCCCGCGCGAGCGCATCGTCGCGTTCCCGCGCGCGGAGAACTTCTGGGGGCCCGCCGGCGAGACGGGACCGTGCGGGCCGTGCTCGGAGCTGCACTACGACCGCGGCGAGGAGCACGGGTGCGGCCAGCCCGACTGCGGGCCCAACTGCGAGCGGTGCGACCGCTTCATCGAGTTCTGGAACCTCGTCTTCATGGAGTTCGACCTCCACGCCGACGGAACGCTGACGCCGCTGCCGAAGCAGAACATCGACACCGGCATGGGCCTCGAGCGCGGCGCGATGCTCCTCCAGGAGGCCGACTCGATCTTCGACACGGACGGCTTTCGGCTGGTCATGGACTGGATCGAGCGGGAGTCCGGCGTCGCGTACGGCTCCTCCCCCGAGGCGACCAAGGCGCACCGCGTGCTGAGCGACCACGGGCGCGGGATGACGTTCCTCGTCGCCGAGGGTGTGACGCCGTCCAACGAGGGCCGCGGCTACGTCCTGCGGCGCCTCATCCGCCGGGCGGTGCAGCACGCGCGCCGGATCGGGCTCGAGGGCGTCTACCGGCTGCCTGCGGTCGTCGTGGAGCAGGTCGGGCCGTGGTACCCGGAGGTCGTCGAGCACGCCGACGAGATCGCGAGCGTCGTCCGCGCCGAGGAGGAGCGCTTCGGCGAGACGCTCGAGCGCGGCCTGCGGGAGTTCGAGGCGCTGGGCGGGAGGCCCGAGATCAGCGCCGCGGACGCGTTCCGGCTCGCCGCCACGTACGGCTTCCCCATCGAGCTGACGGTCGAGCTGGCCACCGAGCGCGGCCAGGCGGTCGATGTGGACGGCTTCCGCGAGGAGATGGCCCGCCACCGCGAGATCTCCCGTTCGGGCGGCGGTCGCGGCGAGGCGCAGCGCGCGGCGGCGTTCGCCGCCGAGGCCGGCTTCCGCACGGACTTCGTCGGCTACGAGCGCACCGAGGTGCTGACACAGCTGGGCGCGCTCGAGGAGCTGGAGGACGGGCTCTTCCTGGCGAAGCTCCGCGAGTCGCCCTTCTACCCGGAGGGCGGCGGGCAGGTGAGCGACCAGGGCTGGATCGAGAAGGACGGCGCCCGCGCCGAGCTCGTCTCCGCGTTCCGGCTCGGCGACGACCAGGCGCTGCTCTTCTCGGGACAGGGGTTCGCCGTCGGCGACCGCGTGAAGGCGGCGGTGCCCTGGCGAGTCCGCTTCCCGACGATGGCGAACCACACGGCCACGCACCTGCTCCACAAGGCGCTCCAGGACGTCCTCGGGGAGCACGTCCGCCAGGCGGGCTCGGCGGTGCGGCCCGACAAGCTGCGCTTCGACTTCACCCACCCACAGGCGCTCACGGCCGAGGAGCGCGGGCGCGTCGAGGAGATCGTCAACGAGCGCGTCTTCGAGAACCTCCCGGTGCGCGCCTTCCTGACGCCGCTCGAGGAGGCGCGGAAGCTCGGCGCCATGATGCTCTTCGGCGAGAAGTACGGCGACGTCGTGCGCGTCGTCGAGGTCCAGGGTTTCTCGCGCGAGCTCTGCGGCGGCACCCACGTGCGCTCGACGGCGGAGATCGGCCCGTTCGCCCTGCTCTCGGAGGGATCCGTGGGCTCCGGCCTGCGGCGGATCGAGGCGGTCACGTCGGGCGAGGCGTTCGCCTACCTGCGCGGGCGGGCGCACGAGGCCGAGGAGCTGCGGCAGGCGCTGGAGGAGGCGCGCCGTGAGTCGGCGCGGAAGCCGGCGGCGGCCGAGCGGCCGCACGCGGTCGTGAGCGAGCGCGAGCACGAGGTGGCCGGTGTCCGGCTCTACCTCGCCGAGGTCGAGAACGCCGACGCCGAGACGCTGCTCGAGGTCTCCGACCGCGAGAAGCAACGGCGCAGCCCGGCGGCCGTCGTCCTCGGCGCGCGGGACGACGGGCGGGTCCACCTCGTCGTCAACGTCGACCAGGCGGTCGTGGACAAGGGCGTCAACGCATCCGAGGTCGTCAGGGCGGCGGCCGCGCTCGTCGGCGGCGGGGGAGGGGGGAGGCCGACGATGGCCCGCGCCGGCGGGCGCGACGCGGAGAAGCTCGGCGAGGCCCTTGCCGAGGCCGAGAAGGCCCTCCTCGCCGCACTCGCCTGAGAGCGCGTGCGCGTGTCACCCCGAGCCTTGTGTTCCACGAGCACAAGGTCGGCCTTGTCCGCCTCGGCCGGGCGGATGCACGGGGGAAGCCGATACCTCCAGGAGCCTCGAGCTCGTGCGCGTGAATCACAAGCGGTCCTCCGGGGCGCCGGAAACGGCCGGGGCGACGACCGCCGCAAGTAGAATCCCGCCGCGGTGAAGGTGCTCGCCCTGGACTACGGCGCCGCGCGGACCGGCGTCGCGGTGTCGGATCCCACCGGCACCGTCGCGCGGCCGCTCGAGGTCGTCGAGCGGGCCGGCACGGATGCCGGCCTCGCCCGGCTGCTCGAGCTCGCGCGCCGCGAGGGGGTCGAGCACGTCGTCGTCGGGCTGCCGGTCACCCTGCGCGGCGAGCACGGCTCGCAGGCGGAGGAGACGCGTCGGTTCGTCGAGCGTCTGCGCGCCGCCACCGACCTCACCGTCGAGACCTTCGACGAGCGCTTCACGACGGCCCTCGCCCGCTCGGCCGGCGGGCAGGCGTCCGAGGACGCCCTCGCCGCCGCCCACCTCCTCACCGGCTACCTGCAGTGGAAGACGACGGCCCGCCCCGCCTGAGGCGGGACCATCGCCGGCGGGGCGGTCGGCTGGCCGCCCTCTTCGGCGTGCTCCTCGGGTTCGGGCTCGCTGCCGCGATCGCCTACGCCGTCGTCGAGATGGGAGGCAGCGGCGGCGGGGCCGACGCCGGGGCGGCGAGCAGCGCGGCCGGGGAGACGGCGCCGCCGAAGCCGGTCCTGCGCATCGTCTTCCCGGAAGGCTTTACGCGGAAGCAGATGGCCAACCGCATCACGGCCGTGAACGAGATCGCCGAGGAAGAGCGGGGAATCTCCCCGGCGCTCCGCGAGCGCGCCTACCTGCGGGCATCGGAGCAGGCCGACGAGCTTCCGGCGCAGTTCGCTCGCGCCGACCCGCCGCATCTCGAGGGCTTCCTCTTCCCGGCCACCTACGAGTTCACCGAGGACACGACGTCGCGCCAGCTCGTCGGCCTCCAGCTCGACGCCTTCGGCCGCGCCTGGGAGCAGGTGGACGTGAAGTACGCCCGCTCGAAGAAGCTGACGCCCTACGAGGTGGTGATCATCGCCTCGATGGTCGAGAAGGAAGTGCAGGTACCGCGCGAGCGGCCGCTCGTCGCCGCCGTGATCTACAACCGCCTCCGCGCCGGGATGCCGCTCGGCATCGACGCGACGATCCGCTACGGGCTCGACATCCCGCCGACGCAGGCGATCCTCCAGAGCCAACTCGAGTCCGACAACCCGTACAACACGCGCAACCGGGCCGGCCTGCCTCCGACGCCGATCGCCAACCCGGGGCTCGCCTCGCTCCAGGCTGCGGCGCACCCGGCCGACGTCGACTTCCTCTACTTCGTCCGCAAGGCGGACTGCAGGAGCCACTTCTTCACCGCGAGCGAGCAGGAGTTCCTGGACTACCCGCGCGCGGGCCTCCAGTGCTGAGCGGCAGCACGCGGCTCGTCGGGCTCCTCGGCCGGCCGGTCTCGCACTCGCTCTCGCCGCGGATGCAGAACGCCGCGTTCGCCGCGGCCGGCCTCGACTGGGCGTACGTGGCCCTTTCCGTCGAGCCCGAGCAGGTCGAGGCCGGCGTGGCCGGGCTCGTCGCGCTGGGCTTCGAGGGCGCCAACGTGACGATCCCGCACAAGACCGCCGTGCTCGCCTACTGCGACGAGCTCGACGCGGTCGCCGAGCGCTGCGGGTCGGTGAACACGCTCGTCGTTCGCGGCGGCCGCGTGCTCGGGTCGAGCACGGACGGCGAGGCGGTCGTCGGGGCCGTCGAGGCTGAGGGAGCGCGCTCTCTCGTCCTCGGGACGGGCGGCGCCGCGCTCGCCGTGGCGACCGCGCTCGGCGACGCGGGCTGCGCCTCGCTCTGCGTCGCCGGGCGCTCCCCCGAGCGCGCACACGCGCTCGCGCTCCGGCTGCGGACCCTCTTCCCCGACCGCCCCGTCACGGCCGACGAGACGTGGCCCGCCGCCCGCGGCGACGCCGACCTCGTCGTCAACGCCACGCCCGTGCGGGACGACCCGCTCGTGGAGCTCGTCGGTGTCCGGCAGGTCGTCGACCTCGCCTACCGGACGGACGGCGGCGAGACCGCGCTGGTCGCCGCGGCGAGGACGGCCGGCTGCGAGCGCGTCGTCGACGGCCTCGAGGTCCTCCTCGGCCAGGGTGCCGCGTCCTTCGAGCGCTGGACGGGGGTCGCGGCGCCGGTCGAGGCCATGCGCGCGGCGGTGCGCGAGGTCGAGCGGCCGTCGTAGTCTTCGCGGCGTGACCCTCACGCTCGTCACCGCGGGCGAGTCGCACGGGCCTGCCCTCGTGGCCGTCGTCACCGGGCTCCCGGCCGGGCTCGTGCTCGAGCGGGCGGCGATCGAGGAGGACCTGGGCCGCCGCCAGCAGGGGTACGGGCGCAGCCCGAGACAGCAGATCGAGACGGACGAGGTCGAGGTCCTGGCCGGGCTGCGGCACGGGCGCACGCTCGGGACGCCGCTCGCGCTCGTCGTCCGCAACCGCGACCACACGAACTGGGCGTGGGGGATGAGCCCGTGGCCTCCCGAAGGCGACCCCGCCGGGAAGGGGAAGGAGCCGGTGACGGTCCCGCGGCCCGGGCACGCGGACCTGGCCGGCGCCTTGAAGTACGGGCTCGAGGACGTGCGCGACGCGCTCGAGCGGGCGAGCGCCCGCCACACCGCTGCCATCGTCGCCGCGGGCGGCGTCGCGAAGGCGCTCCTCGGCGAGATCGGCATCCGTGTCGAGAGCGAGGTCGC
>JAICGP010000155.1 GCA_025923055.1 Thermoleophilia bacterium | reverse complement strand
GCTCTGGATCGCGACGCGCGCCGGCATCTACGGCTGCGTCCCGCTCGTCGTCGCGCTCGTCTTCGGGCTCGACCCGGCCTGGGGCATGCTGACCGTGCCGCTGATCGCCTGGATCTCGGGCCTCGGCTGGGCGTGCTTCGGAATCTCGATCGCCGGCTTCGCCAAGTCCTTCGAGAACTTCAACTACGTCGTCAGCGCCGTCCTGACGCCGCTCTTCCTCGTCGCCGGGACCTTTTTCCCGCTCGACCAGCTGCCCGAGTGGCTGCAGGTGCTCGCGAACCTCAACCCGCTCCACCACACCGTCGAGCTCGTCCGCCACGCCGCGTTCGGCACGGCGCGCCCGAGCGACCTCGCCCGCGTGGCGGCGCTCCTGGTCTTCGCCTTCGTGATGTGGCGGATCGCAGTCCACGCCATGACGCGGAAGCTTGTCAACTGAGCAGCGCCGGAGGGAGGCCGAAGGCCGCGAAGACCTCGGGCCCGAAGGCGACGACCTCGGCGACGAGCCCCTCCTCGATCCGGAGCACGTCGAGCGCCATGGCCCGGTACTCCGGCTCGCCCGGCCGGCGGCGGTAGTTGGCGAAGGCGGGGCGGCCGTTCGCCCGCGTCGGCACGAGTCGCAGGCGCCCCCAGGAGTCCGACCCGAACCCGCCGCGCACCCACGAGGCGACGACCGCCTCGCGCCCGCGCCACCACTCCCACGAGGGCGGCATCGCGAAGAGGGCGTCCTCGCGGAGCAGCGCCACCATGGCGGCGGCGTCGTTGCGTTCGCTGGCGTCCACGTAGCGCTCGAGAAGCAGCCGCTCCTCGTCGCTCGGCTCCGACCCGGATGACCACTCCAGGCGCCGCCGCGGCAGGCGCTCGCCGAGCGTCGCCCGGGCGCGCTGCAGGGCGCTGTTCGCCGCGGCGACGCTCACGTCGAGGAGCGAGGCGCTCTCGGCGGCCGACCAGCCGAGCACGTCCCTCGCGACGAGGACGGCCCGCTGCCGCGGCGGAAGGTGCTGGATCGCGGCGATGAAGGCGAGCTCGATCGTCTCCTTGGCAACGACCTCCGCCTCCGGCCCGGCCGCGTCCGACGCGGTCTCCTCCAGGAGCTCGTCGGGGTAGGGCTGCAGCCACGGAACCTCGGCGACCGGCACGGCGCCGTGCGAGAGCGCCGTCCGCGGTCGACGCTCGAGCGCGTCGAGGGAGGCGTTCGTCGCGATCCGGTAGAGCCACGCCCTGAAGGAGGATCGCCCCAGGAAGGAGGCGCGTTTTCTCCACGCTCGCAGGAACGTCTCCTGCACGAGGTCCTCCGCGTCCTCGAACGAGCCCAGCATGCGGTAGCAGTGCACGTGCAGCTCCCGCCGGTAGCGCTCCGCGAGCGCGGCGAAGGCCGCCTCGTCCCCCGCCCGCGCTGCGGCGACGGCGGCTCCCGCCTCCGTCGTGCGCCGGCCCAGCTGCCCAGTGCTTCCCATCAACCGATGAGACGGGTGCGGGCCGAAAAACTCATCGGCCCCACGGTTCAGCCGTGGGCGCGGATCGCCCTGTGGAGCCGGACGGAGGTCGAGACGCCCTTGAGCGGCACGTCGCCGATCAGCTCGAACTCGACGTCCTCGACGGCGGCGCTCCGCTTCGCGTCCTCGCTGACCAGGACCTCGCGCGGCCTCGCGTAGTCGGCGATCCGCGCGGCGACGTTCACGGTTCGCCCGAAGTAGTCGCCCTCCTGGGCGACCACGGCGCCTGCGTTGATGCCGATCCGGGCCGGCACCGAGATGGCCCTCTCGGTCTTCTCGACGAGGTCGAGAGCGCTCTCGATCGCCCTCCCCGAGTCGGCGAAGTGGAACATGACCCCGTCGCCGAGCCACTTGACCGGTCGGCAGCCCTGCGTCCGCGCGGCCTCCTGCACGACGCTCGCGAGCCCGGCCGCCAGCTCGGCCGCGGCCTCGTCGCCCCGCTCCTCCGCGAGGGTCGAGTAGCCGGCCAGGTCGAGGAACGCGATCGCGGGCGGCCGCCGCGGCTGCCGCGGCGTGATCCCGCGCTCCTCCATGAAGCCCTCCGTGACGCCGACGATGTACTCGAGGACCGAGTGCTCGCGATGGCGGCGCTGGAGCCAGGGGACGAGGCGGGAGACGAGCTCGGTGTACCCGGCGGCACGCTCGTAGACGAGCCGGTCCTTAGCCTCGTTCGGGAGGTCGTAGCCGGCGACGCGCTGCCGGAACACCTGGTCGAAGAACTGGAGCCCGGACGTGACGAGCCGCTGGACGCTGCCGCCGTAGAGCCGCGCGAAGCGCGAGAGCTCGTCGTCGGTCGCGAGGTCGAGCCGGGCGACGAGGAGCGAGAGCAGCTCCGCGTCCTCCTCCCGGAGACGGTCGTCGGCGGCAGGCGGCAGCCCCAGCTCGCCGCTGAGCCGCCGTAGCAGGTCCGGCGGCCGTCCGAGCCGGGCGGCGACCGCCTCGTACGTCTCGGGCGCGTCGACGGGCTCCGGGAGGAAGAGCCCGAGCGGGAAGGAGAGCTCCCCCGATGCGACGCCGCGGGCGACGTCGTCGAGGGAGAGCCCCGCGTCCTCGAACGCCTCCATGAGGCGGACGACGTGGACTGCCGCCGGCGGGAAACGCCCGTCCTCCCCGGGCGCGAGGAGGCCGAGGCGCTCGAGCCGGCGCACCCGGTCGAGCGGGCACGGTACGAGCCCGCTCAGCTCCTCCACCGAGACCCTGGCCACGGACCGACTCTAGTCGTAGCGGCGTCAGCGACGCGGTCCGCGCGGGGGCGCGCGCTTGGGCTGCCACAGGGCGATCTCGGCTGCGGCGGGCGCCCCGACGATGCTGCGCCACCCGGCCGGGCCCTCCCTCGGCTCGAGGAGCACCGACCCCCCGAGCTCCCGGGCCCGCTCGGCGGCATCCTCGATGTCGGGCACCTCGACGTACGGCAGCCAGACGGCGCGCTCCATGTCGCGCTCGACGACGCCGCCTTCGATGCCGTCGCCGAGCTCGAGCGCCAGGTAGGAACGCGAGCCCGCGGACACCCGCTCGGCCCGCCAGCCGAAGAGCCGCGTATAGAAGGCGCACGCGCGCGGCAGGTTGCACGTGTGCAGCTCGAGGTGGACCACGGGGTTCGGGAAGGCAGGCGCCATCCTGTGTACTTGGACCGTCCTCGGTCGACGAACTCATCGGGCCGATGAGTCTCGCCCGGGCCGGCGGTCTAACCTCGTAGTGATGAATCCGACCTTCACGACCCCGACGATGCAGGAACGCGAGCTGCTCGATGCCGCCCGCGGCGGCGACGAGGACGCCTTCCGCGCCCTCGTGGAGCCGCACCGGGGAGCGCTCCACGCCCACTGCTACCGCATGCTGGGCTCGGTGCACGATGCGGAGGACGCCCTCCAGGACGCGCTGCTCCGGGCCTGGCGCGGGCTGCGGACGCTCCAGCGGCAGGGCTCGCTCCGAAGCTGGCTCTACACGATCGCCACGAACGCCTGCCTCGACGCGGCCGCCCGCCGGCCCCGCCGCGTGCTCCCGGTCGACTACGGGCCGCCGGCCGACTCCGGCGACGAGCCCGGGGAGCCGCTCGCGCAGCGAGTCTGGGTGGAGCCGTACCCGGACGAGGAGGTGGGTCTGGAGGACGGCTACGCCGCCCCCGAGGCCCGCTACGAGCAGCGCGAGGCCGTCGAGCTCGCCTTCATCGCGGCGCTCCAGCACCTGCCCGCGCGCCAGCGCGCGGTCCTCGTCCTCCGCGAGGTGCTCGGCTTCTCCGCCCGGGAGGTTGCCGAGTCGCTCGAGACGACCACGGCGTCGGTGAACAGCGCCCTGCAGCGTGCGCGCAAGACCGTCGACGAGCGCCTGCCCGCCCGCAGCCAGCAGGCGACGCTGCGGACGCTCGGCGACGAGCGCGTCCGCGACCTCGTCGAGAGCTTCGTCGACGCCTTCGAGCGGGGAGACGTGGACGCGATCCTCGCCACGGTCGCCGAGGACGCGACGTTCACGATGCCCCCGTACGCGGGCTGGTATCGCGGCCGCGACGCGATCGGCGACTCGTGGCTCATGCCCGGCGGACCGCCCCCGCGCCTCCGGTACCTGCCCACGCGGGCGAACGGTCAGCTCGCGCTCGGGACGTACCGGCGCGACCCGGACGGCCGCCGCTACGTCGCGCTCGCGCTGGACGTGCTCGCTCTCGACGGCGCACGGATCACGGAGATCACCGCCTTCAGGACGCCCGAGGTCTTCGCACGCTTCGGCCTCCCGGACACGATTCCCGCGTAGTGCTATCCGTGGAGACGCCGCACGGGCGGGCGCAAGCCCACCTGCACCCCGTGGACGAGCCTCGCGCCGCGCTCGTCCTGGGGCACGGAGCCGCCGGCGGCGTGGAAGCCCCGGACCTCGTGGCGGCGAAGGACGCCGCCCGCGCCGAGGGCGTCGCCGTCGCGCTCGTCGAGCAGCCGTACCGCGTCGCGGGTCGACGCTCCCCGGCTCCGGCGAGCCAGCTCGATGCCGCCTGGATCGCCGTCGTCGAGCACCTGGTCGAGGGCGAGCTGCGCGGACTGCCGCTCGTCGTCGGCGGGCGGTCGCTGGGCGCACGGGTGGCGTGCCGCACGGTGGAGGAGACCGGCGGCGCCGGAGTCCTCTGCCTCGCGTTCCCGCTGCAGCCTCCGCGCCGTTCGTCGTCGGAGCCGGCGAGCCGCCTGCCCGAGCTGGACGCGGTGTCGGTCCCGATGCTGGTCGTGCAGGGGGAGCGGGACCGCTTCGGCATTCCTCCTGCGGCGCCGCGCCGCACGGTCGTGCCGGTTCCGGGCGACCACGGTCTGAAGACGGACGTCGACGCAGTCGCGGCTGCGGTGCGCGCCTGGCTTCCAGGTGTCGTGTAGCGTCGCCGCGGAGGCGCGGGAAAGGACAGAGTCATGGGTCAGCCGGTCGTTCACTTCGAGATCGTCGGGAAGGACGGGGAGAAGCTCCAGCGCTACTACTCGGACCTTTTCGGGTGGCAGGTCGACGCCGACAACCCGATGAACTACGGGATCGTGGCGCGGGAGGGCAACACGAACGCCGACGGCGTCGGGATCGGCGGCGGCATCGGCCCGGGTCCCGAGGGATACGGCGGCCACGTCACCTTCTACGTGGAGGTGCCCGACGTGGAGGCCGCGCTCGCGAAGGCCGAGAGCCTCGGCGGGACGCGCGTGATGGGCCCCGAGACGATCATGGAGGGCGTCGAGCTGGGCCACTTCACCGACCCGGAGCGCCACCTGGTCGGGGTCGTCAGGTCGACCTCGTAGGCTCCTGGGCTAGACGACGCGGAGCGCAATGCCGGGGTAGTCGAGGACGACCCCGGAGCGGTCGTAGGCAAGTCGCGCCTTGAAGCCCAGGTCGGGCGCCTCGTAGTCGTACCGCGGTCCCGCCGCGCCGTCCTCGACGCGGGCGTAGACCTGCTCGAGACGCTCGACCCGCAGGTCGAGCGCCCGGACCCAGGCCGCCGGCACGTCGGCCCGCGCTCCGACCGGCAGGCGAAGCCGGCTCACGGGCAGAGCGTTGGTGAACGCGGAGGCCTCGAGGTCGACGTCGGGACAGCCTGCCAGCTCCGGCGCCGGCGCGCCGTCGACGCGCCAGCCGCCGGCTCCGTCCGTCTCGAGCCGTACCTCGTGCTCGCCCCTGCTCGAGCGCCCCACGACGTGCGCGGAGCGGGTCGCCCAGGCCTCGTCGACCAGGATCGAGTAGCGGACCGCCCACGCCTCGCCGTCCTCCAGCCCGGTCGAGTGGCCGTCGAAGCGGTAGCCGCCCGCGTCCTCCTGCAGGAACAGCACCTCGAACCCCTCGCGGGTGTCAACGTGACGGAAGGCGGCAACCGCGGGAAGGTCGCGCACGGCCGCCGCAGGGTAGCTACGCGAGGCCGACGAAGCCTGAGACCTCCTCGGCGACGAGCGCGGGTGCCGTCACCGTCGCCACGTGCCCCTGGCCGCGCAGGACCGCGACCCGCGCGTCGGGGAGCGCGCTCCGGACGAGCTCCGTCCCCTGCCGCGCCCAATCGGGGCTCTCCTCGCCGAGCAGGAGGAGCGCCGGGGCCGCGACCCTCTGGAGGCGCTCGGCGTCGACCCGGTAGCCCGCCTCCGCCCGGACCTCGCGCGGGACGGTGTGCGCGGCGGCCACCCGGGCCGGCCAGGTGGGCGAGGCGCGGAGCTGCTCGACCTCGTCGGTGCCGAGGCCGAAGAGCAGCAGCGCCAGGGCGAGCCCCTCCTCCCGCTCGCCGCGGCCGACGAGCTCCTCGATTCGCTCGACGTCCTCCGTCGCCACGTTGCGGGCAGCCGGGGCGGCGCCGAGCGCGACGGTCGCGCCGAACGAGTGCCCGAAGACGTTCGCGGGCTCGTCGAGCGAGTCGACGACCGCGGCGACGTCTGCGAACTCGCGCTCGATCGAGTACTCCGCTGCGTCACCGCTCTCGCCGCTGCCGCGGCGG
>JAICGP010000154.1 GCA_025923055.1 Thermoleophilia bacterium | reverse complement strand
CTCCAAGTAGAAAGGAAGCATGGCCACCAGAACGTCGCTCATGGAATTCCAGGTGCCCCGGATCACCCACGAGGAGGTGACCGAGGAGCGCGGCATCTTCGTGATCGAGCCGCTCGACCGCGGCTTCGGCTACACGTTCGGGAACTCGCTCCGCCGCGTGCTCCTCTCGTCGCTCGAGGGTGCCGCCGTCACCTCGGTGAAGATCGAAGGCGTCGCGCACGAGTTCACGACCCTCAAGGGCGTGCGCGAGGACGTCACCGACATCATCCTCAACCTCAAGAACCTCGTCTGCCTCCTGCACGGCGACTCGCCCGAGGTGGAGGTCAGGCTCGAGAAGAAGGGCCCCGGGGTCGTCAAGGCGTCGGACATCGAGACTCCGGCCGACCTCGAGATCCTCAACCCGGACCTCGAGGTCGCGAACCTCTCCGACAAGGGCCGCCTCGAGGTGACGCTCACGATCGGCCGCGGCCGCGGGTACGTTCCAGCCGAGCTGAACCGCGGCCCCGAGCACACGATCGGCGTCATCCCCGTCGACTCGATCTTCTCGCCCGTGCGGCGCGTCTCGTACGAGGTGGAGGCCGCGCGCGTCGGGCAGCGGACCGACTACGACAAGCTGACGCTCGACGTGGCGACCGACGGCTCGCTCGCCCCCCGCGACGCGATTGCCGAGGCCGCCGAGATCCTCATCCGCCAGCTCGCGATCTTCACCGACATCGACAGGATCGAGGGCTTCGGCGAGGCCGCCGAGGCCGACGCCGCGGAGGCGCCGCAGGCGCACGGGATGGAGAACTTCCCCATCGAGGAGCTCGAGCTCGGAGTGCGCAGCTACAACTGCCTCAAGCGGGTCGGCATCGAGACGATCGGCGACCTCGTCTCGAAGACCGAGAACGAGCTCGCCGCGATCCCGAACTTCGGCAAGAAGTCGATCGAGGAGGTCCGCGAGACCCTCCAGGCGCACGGGCTGACGCTCAGGGACGAGTAGGCGGTGCGATGAGGCACAGGCGCGCAGGCAGGAAGCTGGGCCGCGACTCCGCCCACCGGAAGGCGCTCTACGCGAACCTCGCCGGCGCGCTGATCGAGCACGGCCGCATCCGGACGACCGAGGCGAAGGCGAAGGAGGTGCGCCCGATCGTCGAGCAGATGATCACGCTCGGCAAGCGCGGCGACGTGGCCGCCCACCGCCAGGCGGTGGCGTTCCTCCGCTCGAAGGCCGTCGCGCACGCCCTCTTCGCCGACGTCGCGCCGCGCTTCGCCGACCGGCCGGGCGGCTACACCAGGATCGTCAAGCTCGGCCCCCGCCAGGGCGACGCCGCCCGCATGGCGTACCTGGAGCTCGTGGACTACGTGCCCGAGCGCGCCCCCGCGCCCGTTCCCTAGGGCTTGGCGAAATATGCGCTCGTGCCGCAGGGCCGCGCTGCTCGCCCCTGTGCAGCGCCTCAGTCGCGCCGATAGTTACGACTATCGGCGCTCCCTGCGTCCTTGCCTCGGAACAAGCATCGCACCCCTGCGACGAACGCCGTTCCGCCCACCCTCCTAGCCGGAGGCCGCCTCTGCGTAGCGCGCGAGCACGGGGTCCCAGCCCGTCTCGTACGCGCTGCGAACGGCCGCCGCCCGCTCGCCGCGTGCCTCCCAGCCGCGGTGCTCGAGCTCGACGAGCGTCGACCCGCCCCGCTCGCTGAAGCGCACCTCCACCTCCGTCGCCTCGTCCGCGGCGCGGCCGGGATGCCAGGTGAAGACGAGCCGGTGAGGCGGCTCCCACGCCGTGACCTCGCCCCACTCATCGCGCCCGTCGCGCCAGAGCTCGAAGACGGCGCCGCCGAGCCGCGGCTCGACCACTGCCGCCTCGGCGAGCTCCTCGTGAACGGAATGCGTCCCGAGCGGCCACCACTCGCCGATGCGCTCGGTGAAGACGCGGAACGCGTGCTCGACCGGCGCGTCGACGGTGACGCTCTTCCGCACGGGCTCGATCCGCTGGGTCGACTTGGTGGATTCCATCTCGTCCTCCTTCTACGTGCTTCGGGACAGTGCCGGCGCTGCGCGCCGGAGCACGCCGCGCAGCCGCCGGGGTCGCGACGGAGTTGGCTCTGGCCGCGGCCGGGCGGCGACCGCCCGCTCGAGATCCCGCCGCCGCTCCTCTGCGAGCAGCATCGCCGTGGTCGGGTGCAGGGTCATTCGTCCTCTCCTTCCTCGCGCTCGGCCGCGTCCTTGAAGGCTGTGAGCGCCTCCTCCCAGAACCGCTCGAAGTAGTCGCGCAGCTCCGCGAGGCCGTCGCCGTCGACGCTGTAGTAGCGGCGGGTGCCCTGCCGGCGGTCGCGCACGAGCCCCGCCTCCTTCAGCACCTTGAGGTGCTGCGAGACTGCCGGCCTCGAGACGGGGAGCCCGCGGGCCAGCTCGGCGACGGCCTGCGGCCCGCCGCGGAGCCGTTCGAACACGGTTCGCCTGGTGGGGTCGGCCAGGGCTGCTATCGCTGCGCCGTAAGCCATTGCTTACGGTAAGTAGTAGCTTACGGAGATTCGCCTGTCAAGGTGCCGAAGACCGCGACCGCCAGAACGTCCGCCATCTGCTCGAGCATCTCGAGGTCGACGTTGTCGACCGTGTCGCAGGCGCGGTGGTAGCAGTTGTCGTGCGGCCGCCCGTCAGGCGCCGGCTCGTCGGCTCCCGTGTAGAGGCCTCCGGTCGGGATGCCCGCTTGCTGAAAAGCCGCGTGGTCGGACGCTCCCTGGAGGTCGACCGTGACCGGATCGAGCCCTTCGCCGCGCACCGCCTCGCTCAGGGCCTCCTGGATCGTGCCGTCGCCTTCGTAGACGTAGGGCTCGGGATTCGGCGACCCGACCATGTCGACGTTCACGACGGAGGCGATGTCGTCGATCGGGTTCTCGAGGCTGTTCACGTACTCCCTGGAGCCGAACAGCCCGGCCTCCTCGCCCGCCCAGAAGGCGAAGCGCACCGGCTGCTGCGGCTGGAAGCCGAGCCTCCGCGCCTGCACGGCGAGCTCGAGCAGCGTCGCGACGCCTGAGCCGTTGTCGTTGATCCCGGGCCCGCTCTCGACCGAGTCGAGGTGGGCGCCGAGGAGGAGCGGCGCCCCCTTCGTTGCGCCGGGCAGGTCCGCAAGCACGTTTGCAGCCTCGGTCTGGCCCACCTCGACGCGCGTGTGCACGCGCACATGGACGGGCCCGGCGTCCGCCTGCTTGGCAAGCTGCTCACCGAGCTCGTTCGCGAGCGAGAGTGCGGGCACCTCGGCGGGTTGAAGGAGCGTCGCCTCGATCGGCCCTTCGTGCCCGGGCGATCCGTCGTTGAAGACGATGACCGCGGCGGCTCCCGCCGAGACGGCGTTTCGCACCTTGTCGAAGAAGAAGCAGCCCCCGCGCTGCATAAGCGCGATCGACCCGGCGTCGAAGTCGTCGAAGTCGGAGGACTCGCAGCCGCTCGTCTCGGAGTCGGCATCGATCGCCTCGAGGGGAGCCTCGATCTCGCCGCTGCCGGAGTAGCGGAGCGAGACGAAGTCGTCGCGGTACTCGTAGGTGAGCGGATCCGGGGAGACCCGCGCGAGTTCGGGCGGCGCGCGCTCGTGCGAGTCCGTGTAGCGAACGCGCTGCAGGCGCGGCGTGTAGCCCGCTCGGCGTAGCTGCCCTGCGACGTACTCGACTGAGGCGTCGTACCCGGGAGTGCCAGAGGCGCGCGTTCCGTCGTTCTCGTCGGCGATGCGCTGCAAGGCTACGAGATGGGCTTTCAGGCCCTCGGCGGTCACTGCCTGCGCCAGTGGCTCGGCGTTGCCCGGTGTCTGAGCGGCGCTGGTCGCAGGCTCGTTGTCGTTCCCGGACAGGCAGGCGGTCGCGAGGATGCTTGCGGACGCCGCGGCCACGAGGTAGGAACGCACGCTCTCTAGGACGGCGGAGCGTCCGCAAAGATTGACCTGTGGCGGTGCTCAAGCTGACCCTCGAATACGACGGAACGGGATTCGCCGGCTGGGCCGCGCAGCCCGGCCTCCGGACGGTGGAGGGTGAGCTGCGACGGGCGCTCGACCGCGTCTTCCCCGGCTGGGAAGGCCTCGCCGTCGCCGGCCGTACCGACGCCGGCGTGCACGCGCTCGGCCAGGTGGCGAGCTTCGACGGCAACACCGGCCCGCCGCCGGAGCGCGCCGCCGTGGCGCTGAACGGCGAGCTTCCGGGAGATGTCGCCGTCGTCTCGGCCGAGGAGGCGCCCGCGGGCTTTCACGCCCGCTTCTCGGCGCGCGGCCGCTCGTACCTCTACCGAGCCTGGCGGCGCTCCACCTCCTCGCCGTTCGAGCGGCACCGCTCGCTCTGGCTGCCGCGGCCGGTGGACGAGGATCAGCTCGCCGAGAGCGCGGCGCTCGTCGCCGGCGAGCACGACTTCCGCGCCTTCACGCCGACGGAGACGCAGCACGACGTCTTCGTGCGCGTCGTCGAGCAGGCCGAATGGCGGCGCGGCGGCGACGTGCTCGAGTTTCGCATCACGGCGGACAGCTTCCTGCGGCACATGGTACGAACGCTCGTCGGGACGATGCTGGAGGTGGATCCGGCTGCCTTCAAGCGTCTGCTCGAAGGGCGTCCACGCGAGGAAGCCGGCACGACCGCTCCCCCCTGGGGCCTCTACCTCGAGCAGGTGCACTACTAAGCTTCGACGCTTGGCGCGCGGAGGAAGGCTCCGGTGATCGATTCGACCAGCCTGTTCGGCCGCGTTGCCGCGGAGTACGACTTCGGTAGGCCTTCCTGGCCGTCCGCTGCGCTCGACCTCGTCGAGCGCGAGCTCCAGCTCGGCCCCGAGGCGAGCGTGCTCGACCTCGGGGCGGGAACGGGCAAGCTCACGCAGCTGCTCCTCGAGCGGTTTGCGAGCGTGGTCGCGGTGGAGCCCGATGCCGCCATGCGAGCCTTGATACCGCGCGAGGCGCACGTCCTTCCTGCTGCCGCGGAGCAGATCCCCATGCCCGGCGATTCGTTCGCTGCGGTGTTCTGCGGCGAATCGTTTCACTGGTTCGACTGGAAGGCCGCGATCCCGGAGATTGCACGCGTCCTCGTGCCACACGGGGGGCTCGTCCTCCTGTGGAACCGGCCGTCGGGAGGCCTCGACTCGGCGGACTGGCCGGCCGCAGTCGGAGAGGCGCTGAACCGGCTCCTCGATCCGATTCCGCACGAGCATCGTTATCTGTCGTTCGCCTGGCGCGATGCGCTCACCGATTCGCCCTTCGACGAGCTGAGCTTCGAGAGCGTTCGGAACGCCGGCGTTCTCGAGCCGGAACGGCTGCTCGCTCGGATCGCCTCCTGGAGCCATGTCGCCTCGCTCCCCGACGACGAGCGACTAGCGCTTCTGGAGGAGGTCGCCGCGCAGCTCACCGCCCCGAGGTACCGTGCGACGCTCGAGACGCACGTCTACTGGACGCGGCTTTCGACGTAACGGGTCGTCCTGGAGGGTGGGGACACGCGGATACGATCAACCCGTGCGCTACCCCACGGTTCTCTTCGACCTCGACGGCACGCTGATCGACTCCGGGGCGATCATCCTCGCTTCGTTTCGGCACGCGACGCAGACGGTTCTCCGGCGCGAGATCCCCGACGCCGAGCTGGCCGGCCTCGTCGGCGGCTCCAACATCCACGACCAGATGCGCGCCATCGACGCGGCGCAGGTCGAGGAGCTCGTCCGGGTCTACCGGGAGCACAACGAGCCGCTCCACGACGAGCTGGAGGCGTTCGAGGGCATCGAGCACGTTCTCGCGGAGCTGAAGCGCGAGGGGCGCCGGCTGGGCATCGTCACAGCGAAGCGCCGCAAGACGGTGGAGCTCGCCTTCGCGGTGCTCCCCCTGGAGCGCTACTTCGACGTCGTCGTCACCTCCGACCTGACGGAGCGCCACAAGCCGCATCCGGAGCCGGTCCTGACGGCGCTCGAGCGCCTGGGCGCCGACCGCTCGGACGCGGCTTTCGTCGGCGACTCGCCCTACGACGTCGCCGCCGGCAAGGCCGCCGGGGTGTTCACGGTGGCGGTCGCCTGGGGCAACATCCACCCGCTCGAGAACCTCGCCGAGGCGGACGTCCTCGTCGAGACGCCGGCGCAGCTCCTCGAGATTCTGTAGTGCCCCTCCAGGGAACGCCCGCCGCACTTCTGCCCCGCGACCGCGCTGCCCCGGAGCCCACCCTCTCCCTCACCGAGGCTTCCTCAGCCTTGGCTTCGGACGAGTGCAGACTCCGGCTTGGTGCTCGCGACGCACGAGCGGGGCAGCATCGCCAGGAGGGCCACTGATGGCCGCCAAGGACGTCGAGCGCCGCATCTCCGAGTTGCGCGAGCAGGTCGCGCACCACAACTACCGGTACCACGTCCTCGACGACCCGGAGGTCTCGGACGCCGCCTACGACCGCCTCTACGACGAGCTCAAGCGCCTCGAGGACGAGCATCCCGAGCTCGTCACGCCGGACTCGCCGACCCAGCGGGTCGGGGCGGCGCCCTCGGACACGTTCCGCAAGGTCGAGCACCTCTCGCCGATGGGCTCGCTCGAGAAGGTGACGACCGAGGAGACG
>JAICGP010000153.1 GCA_025923055.1 Thermoleophilia bacterium | reverse complement strand
CGGCGCAGGCGGAGGCCGGCGCGTAACGAAATCCTCATCCACGGGCCCCGGGGAGCCGAAGAGGGTACTGCTACCCTTCTACCGAGGCCGAGGACTCCAGCTTGAGCCGCTTTTTCCGCAGCGCACTCTTCCCCCTCATCGTCATCGTTCTGCTCGTCTACCTGGCGTCGCAGACGCTGCTGCCGAGGGACGACGAGAAGCCCCAGATCACCTACAGCCAGCTGATCCAGCAGGTCGAGGCGAACCCGGACCAGTACGAGCAGATCGTCTTCAGCCCCAACGGGCAGTCGATCGAGGCCACCCTGAAGGGCAGCGACGAGAAGGTGAAGGTCAACTACGCGAGCGACGAGGCGCAGATCGAGTTCCAGAACCTGCTCGAGTCGAAGGGGGTCACGTTCGACTCGAAGGGCACGGGCGACTCGGCGTGGTGGTCGATCCTCACGTACCTGCTGCCGTTCCTCCTCTTTTTCGGCTTCTGGATCTTCCTCATGAACCAGGTCCAGGGCGGCGGCTCGAAGGTGATGAGCTTCGGGAAGAGCCGGGCCAAGCGAATGGCGCCCGACTCGCCCAAGATCACGTTCAAGGACGTGGCCGGGGTGGACGAGGCGGTCGAGGAGCTGCACGAGATCAAGGAGTTCCTCGAGAACCCCAAGAAGTTCCAGGCGCTCGGCGCGCGCATCCCGAAGGGCGTCCTCCTCTACGGGCCGCCAGGCACCGGGAAGACGCTGCTCGCGCGCTCGGTCGCCGGCGAGGCGGGCGTGCCCTTCTTCTCCATCTCGGGCTCCGACTTCGTCGAGATGTTCGTCGGCGTCGGCGCCTCGCGCGTGCGCGACCTCTTCGAGCAGGCGAAGCAGGCGAGCCCCTGCATCATCTTCATGGACGAGATCGACGCCGTCGGCCGCCACCGCGGCGCCGGCCTCGGCGGCGGCCACGACGAGCGCGAGCAGACGCTCAACCAGCTCCTCGTCGAGATGGACGGCTTCGAGATGAAGGACAACATCATCCTCATCGCCGCCACGAACCGCCCCGACATCCTCGACCCCGCGCTTCTGCGGCCGGGCCGCTTCGACCGGCAGATCGTCGTCGACCGCCCAGACCGCAACGGCCGGCGCAAGATCCTCGAGGTGCACACGAAGGGGAAGCCGATCGACAACGCCATCGACCTCGACACGCTCGCCGCCGGCACCCCCGGCTTCACGGGCGCCGACCTAGCCAACCTCGTCAACGAGGCTGCGCTCCTAGCCGCGAGGCGCGGGAAGAAGACGATCGGCGACCTCGAGCTCGAGGAAGGGATCATGCGCGTGATCGCCGGCCCCGAGAAGAAGACGCGCCTCCTCTCGGAGCACGAGCGCAAGGTGACCGCCTACCACGAGATGGGCCACGCGCTCGTCGGGCACCACCTGCCCAACTGCGATCCCGTCCACAAGATCTCGATCATCAGCCGCGGCCAGGCGCTCGGCTACACGATCTCCCTGCCCGCGGAGGACAAGTTCCTGACGACGAAGCAGGCGCTCATGGACCAGATGGCGATGACGCTCGGCGGCCGCGCCGCCGAGGAGCTCGTCTTCCACGAGGTGACGACGGGAGCAGCCAACGACATCGAGAAGGTGACGGCCACCTCGAAGCACATGGTCATGCGCTACGGCATGAGCGAGAAGCTCGGCCCGCGCGCCCTGGGGCGCAACCACGACCAGCCCTTCCTCGGCCGCGACATGGGCTCCGAGCCCGACTACTCGGAGGAGATCGCCCGCGAGATCGACGACGAGATCCGCCGCGTGATCGAGGAGGCCCACGACCGGGCCCGCAAGGTGCTGGCCGAGCACATGGAGGAGCTGCACAAGCTCTCCGAGCTCCTCATCGAGCGCGAGACGATCGACAAGGACCAGTTCGAGCGGCTGCTCGCGGGCGAGGCGCCCGAGAGCGTCTTCCCGGAGGCCGAGGGCGCCCCGGAGCTCGGCCAGCCGGCGCCGCGCCAGCGGCCCGAGCCGAAGCCGCGGCCCTTCCCGCTCCCGGGCGCGACGATGCAGCCGCCGCCCGAGCCCGAAGGCGCCAACTAGCCCTCTGCTCGGCGTGGCCCGAGCCCTCGTCGTCCTCGCAGGAGCGCTCGCGCTCGCCGGCTGCGGGGGCACCGAGACCGTCACGGTGACGGAGAGCGTGACCGCGACGGAGACGGCCACCGAGACCGTCACCCGGACCGAGACCGCCGCTGGGCCGGCGGCCGGCCTGCCGCCCGCGGTCGCCGAGACGCATGCCGCGCTCCTCGAGGCGGCCGAGTCAGGTGACTACGAGGCCCTGCAGCCGCTCCTGCCGGACTCCGGATTCTCGTACACGTTCGGGGCCGGCGACCCGGACGGGCCGATCGCGTACTGGCAGCAGCTCGAGCAGGAGACGGGCGAGCGGCCGATCGAGATCCTCTCGCAGATCCTGCGTCTGCCCTACACGCTCTCCGGCGGCACCTACGTCTGGCCGTTCGCCTACGACAAGCAGGAGGACGAGCTCTCGGACTACGAGCGCGAGCTGCTCGGCGACCTCGCCGACGCCTACTCCGGCGCCGGCAGCGGCTACCTCGGCTGGCGTGCAGGCATCGAGCCGGACGGCACCTGGCGGTTCTTCATCGCGGGCGACTGAGGGGCGCGGCTAGCCGGCTCTCGCCTGCTCGACGGTCTTCGGGGCCCGCCTGATCGCCGGCGCGGCCGAGGCGGCGAGCGCGACGGCGAGCATCGCCACGGCGAGCACAGCGAGCGCTCCGGCGTCGCCGAGCGACTCGAGTAGGAAGCCCGCGCCGAGGGAGCCGAGCGGCATGGCCCCGTAGGCGAGGAGCGTCTCGGCGCTCGTCACCCGCCCGAGGAGCCCCGCGGGGACGAGCGCGTAGGTGTACGCCCCGAGGACGACGTTCCAGAGCGGGCCGACGAACGCCATCGCGCCGAAGACGGCGCCGAGGAGGTACGGGTTGCCGGTCAGCAGCATGAGAGGCAGCAGGAGAGCCCAGACCCAGTTCGCCCCGACGACGATCGTCCGGCCCGCGAAGCGGCGCTGGAACGGCGGCGCGACGAACGACCCGAGCAAGCCGCCGAGCCCGCCGAGCCCCACCATGATCCCGATGGCGCTCGCCGAGGCTCCTGCGTCGCCCGCGCGCACGATGAGGACGAGGACGAGCGCCGTGAAGAGCGCGTTGCTCGCCGAGACGAGCAGCGCTGCTGCGCGCAGAAAGCGTTGCCGCCAGAGCCAGGCGATGCCCTCGAGGACCTCGGCGCGCACGCTTGCCCCGGCCCGCTCCCGCTCGCCGTCGAGATCGGTCCGGATGAGGAGGACGGTGACGAGCGAGACCACGTACGTGAGGGCGTCGAAGAGGAACGGGACCACCCGTCCCACGTCGAAGAGCACGCCGCCCAGCGGCTGGCCGGCGAGGTAGGCGCCGCGTTCCCGCGCCTCGTTCTGCGAGAGCGCGGTCGGCAGCTGCTCCGTCGGAACGACGCGCGGCACGACGGCGGTCTGCGCCGTGCCGGAGAGGATGAAGAGCGCCCCCTCCACGAACGCGACGACGACGAGCTGGGCGAGGGGCGGCTCGCCGACCGCGAGGGCCGCGACGACGGTCGCGAGCGCCGCGCCGCGACCGAGGTCGGCGGCGACGAGCAGCCGGCGGAGGCTGAACCGGTCGACGAGGACGCCGGCGGCCAGCGGCGTGAGGACGTACGGGATCGTTCCCGCGAACCCAACGATGCCCGCCTTTGCGGGCGAGCCCGTGAGCGCGAGCACGAGGAGCGGATAGGCGATCGCGGAGACGCGCGACCCGAGCACCGAGACCGCCTCGCCCGCCCAGAGGAGCTGGAAGTCGCGGTTCCGCCGGAGCGGCGGCGGCTTCGGCGGTTCCCCCACCGGCGTCGTCAGATGAGCAGGAAGCGTCGCCGCCGACGCTTTGGCGGCGGCTCCGGGACGGCTTCGCCGGCGACGATGGCCGTCGGCGCCCCGGTCGTCAGGTAGTGGGCGAGCCGATCGTCGCCGACCGCTTCCGCGGCGGCGGCGAGCCCGGCCTCGCGGATGTCGGGCGTGTGGGCGTCGCTCGCGAGCACGTGCGCGAAGCCGAGCTCGAGCAGGCGGTGCGCAGCGTTCTGGGCCGAGCGCCCGAGGCGACCGTCGAGCGAGGCGGCCGTGAGCTGGACGAGCGCCCCGACCCGCACGGCGTCGGCGAGCCTGCGGGGGCTCGACTGCACTGCCCGGTTACGCTCGGGATGCGCGAGGACGGGGACGAAGCCGCGCAGCGCGAGGCCGTACGCCGTCTCCTCGAGCCCCGCCGGCCAGCCCGAGTACGGGAACTCGAGCAGCAGGTAGCGGCCGGAGCGGGCGAGAGTGAAGCGGCGGAGGTCGTCGTCGGAGAGCGTGGCCAGCTCCGCGAGGTCGAGCTCCCCGCCGTGCAGGACCTCGACGTCGATCCCCTGCTCCAGGAAGTCTTCGCGCAGCCGGGTCACGGCCCGCTCCATCTCCTCGGGCCGCGTGGGGTAGTCGGCGCGCACGTGCGGCGTGGCGGCGATCGCCGCCACGCCATCGGCGGCGGCGCGGCGGGCAAGCGTTCGCGCGTCGTCCACCGTCCGCGACCCGTCGTCGAGCCCGGGGAGGATGTGCGAGTGGAGGTCGATCAGAGCGCTCGTAGGATACGGTTGCCGCGTGAGACCCCCGCTCGAGCAGGCCTTTCCGCGGCCGTCGGTGCTCGGGGTCGTGAACGTGACGCCCGACTCCTTCTCCGACGGCGGGCGCTTCTTCGCGCCTGAGGACGCGGTCGAGCAGGCCCGGAGGCTCGTGGAGGAGGGCGCCGCGCTCGTGGACGTGGGCGCCGAGTCGACCCGGCCCGGCTCCGCCGGCGTCTCCGCGGAGGAGGAGCTCCGCCGGCTCGAGCCCGTCCTGGAGCGGCTCTCGGAGGTCGCCTTCTCCGTGGACACGTCCAAGGCGTCAGTCGCTCGGCGCGCCGTCGACCTCGGCGCCGCGCTGGTCAACGACGTCACCGCCCTGCGGGGCGATCCCGAGCTGGCCGGCGTCGTCGCCGAGAGCGGCGCCTACGTGTGCCTCACGCACATGCTGGGCGAGCCGCGCACGATGCAGGACGACCCGCGCTACGACGACGTCGTCTCGGAGGTGAAGGCCTTCCTGGAGGAGCGGCTCGCGTTCGCGGTCGCTGCCGGGATCGCGGAGGAGCGGGTCTGCCTCGATCCCGGGATCGGCTTCGGGAAGACCGTCGAGCACAACCTCGAGCTGCTCGCGCGCCTCGACGAGCTGGTGGCGATCGGCCGGCCCGTGCTCGTCGGCGCCTCGCGCAAGCGTTTCCTCGGGCGCGTGCTCGGCGATCCCGAGGCGCTCACCGGCCCCGTCGCCGCGAGCGTCGCCGTCGCCGTCCTAGCCTTCGAACGGGGCGCGTCGCTCTTCCGCGTACACGATGTCAGGGAGCACGTCGAGGCGCTCGCCGCCGCCCGAGCCGTCGTCGGCTCGGAGGCGGCGTAGGCGATGAGCGAGGTCGTCATCGACGTCGAGGGCCTCGAGCTGCAGGGCTTCCACGGCGCCCTCGAGGAGGAGCGGCGCAGCGGTCAGCTCTTCTTCTTCGACGTCAGGCTCGTCGCGCACGACGCGGCGATCCGTACCGACCAGCTCGCCGACACGGTCGACTACACCGCCGTCGTCGCGCGCGTGCGCGCCGTCAACGAGAGCCGGCGCTACAACCTGATCGAGGCCCTCGCGGCGGCCGTCGCCGACGACCTCCTCGAGCGCTTCCCGGTCGCGAGCGTCCGCGTGCGGGTGCGCAAGCCGGAGGTCCGGCTCGAGGCCCCGGCCGACTTCACGGCGGCGACGGTCGAGCGCACGAGGCGCTAGCCGCGGGCCGGCGAACGGCGCTTGTGGTTCGCGCACACGAAGTCCTTCTTCCTTTCCCACGGCGGGTCCGGTGCCGAAGGACGTGTCCGGGGAGTTTGTGCGGGTGAAACACAAGGCGTACGTGGGGCTCGGGGCGAACCTCGGTGACCGGGAGGGGACGATCCGCCGGGCCGTCGCGCTGCTCGCGGCGACGCCCGGGGTCGAGGTGCTCCGCGTCTCGGCGCTGCGGGAGACGGAGCCCGTCGGCTACGCCGACCAGCCGCGGTTCCTGAACGGTGCGGCGGCGCTCGCCACGGAGCTCGGGCCGCGCGAGCTCCTCGACCGGCTGCTCGCGATCGAGCTCGAGCTCGGCCGGGTGCGCGGCGAGGGCCCTCGCTTCGGGCCGCGCGCCGTCGACCTCGACCTACTCCTCTACGGCGACGAGGTCGTGGACGAGCCCGGCCTCACGGTGCCGCATCCGCGCCTCGCCGAGCGGCGCTTCGTGCTCGAGCCCCTCCACGAGCTCGAGCCGGCGCTGACGCTCCCCGACGGGAGGCGCGTCGCGGAGCTCCTGTCGGAGTGAAAGCGGCCGGGACGCCGGCGCTAGAATGAGGCGCATGTCGCACCTCGACGAGCTGGACGAATACGAGGCGGATCTCGAGCTCCGCCTCAAGAAGGAGTACTCGGCGGTCTTCGGGCTCTTCCGCTACTGCATCGTCACCCAGGACTCG
>JAICGP010000152.1 GCA_025923055.1 Thermoleophilia bacterium | reverse complement strand
GCGAAGCCGGCGCTCGAGAAGAAGCGGATGCCCGCGTCCAGGATCGATCCCTGGCGCAGCGCGGCCAGCACGCCGAGCGGGATCCCGACGCCGAACGCCCACAGGAAGGCGAGGAGGCCGAGCTCGATCGAGTGCGGCGCCTGCTCGCGCAGGATCTCGTTGACCGTCTCGTTCCGGAACGAGAGCGACGGCCCGAAGTCGAGGAGCGCCACTCCGAGCAGGTAGTTGCCGTACTGCTCGTACCAGGGCAGGTCGAGCCCGTAGCGCCGGTGGAGGTTCTCGCTGATCGACTTCGGCTGCGCGTCGCCGTACTTGACCCAGTAGCTCTCCTCCGCGCTCGCGAGGCCGAGGAGGGGGCCGTGGCGGAAGGGGTCGCCGCCGATCGCGCGCATCATGAAGAAGATCGTCGTCACGGCGACGAGGAGCACGGGCAGCGTCCAGAGGACGCGCCGAAGGACGAACGCGGCCATCGCCTCCCAGCTTGCCTCCGCCGCGCCGCCGCGACCACGAGACCTGCTGAAGCGGACGTTAAGCGGTTCTTACGCCGGGCGGCGGACGCCGTGGACCGGGCGACCGGCGGCCTCCCAGGCGTAGTACGAGGCGCTCGGGCCGAAGGAGGGCTGGTACGAGACGATCCTCGGGTTGCGGCCGACCTCCTTGGCGCGCTGGGCGTGCCAGAGGAGGTTCGGGTCGTCGCGCTGCTCCCAGACCAGGATGAGGTGGACGGCCGTCATGAACTCGGCCACGAACGTGCAGCCGGCGGCCGGGCAGGGAAACCGGTCCGTGGCGACGCAGAACCAGCCGGCGTGGTCCTCGCCGGAGTCGTCGCTCCAGAGCTCCTCCTCGGCGAGCTCCTGCTCCTCGAAGACGACCGATCCCGGCCGGGGCTGGAGCGGCTCCGTCATTCGGCCCGGATGAGCTCGCCGTCGGGATCGAGCTCGACGAAGTGGTCGGCCTCGCCCGAGCGGTAGGCCTCGCACTGGTTCTCCGGGCGGTCGTCGACCGCCCGGCGCGGGTCGTGGGCGACGTCGGCGACCCAGCCCTCGGAGACGACGCCCAGGCAGGGCCCCGCGGCGAAGTCCACGCCCTGGGCTCGCGCCTCGGCGTAGGCGTCTTGCGCCGCCGCGATGGCGCGGTCGCGCTCGCTCTCCTCCGCCCCGCCGCCGCAGCCGGCCGCGAGCGCGAGCACGACCGTGATCGCGGGGGCCCGGGTCAGCGGATCTCCTTCGCCATCAGGATCGCGTCGAGGAGCTCGTCGCCGCGGCGGTAGTGCGCCCGCCGGAAGCCTTCGCGCTTGTAGCCGAGGCTCTCGTAGAGCGCGAGCGCCGCCTCGTTGGAGGGGAAGACGTGCAGCTCCAGCTTGCGGACGCCGACCTCGCGCGCCCAGTCCTCGGCCGCGGTCATCAGCGCCCGGCCGATCCCGCGCCGGCGGTGCTCCCTGGCGACCATCACGCCCAGGTCGGCGACGTGCTCGCTCGCCGGGTGCGGGTCGCGGGCGACCGAGAGCCGGCCGACGACGCCGTCCGGCGTCTCGGCGACGATCACCGCAGCGTGCGGATGGCGGCGCACGGCCCGCAGATAGCGGCGCTCCTCGGAGGGGCTGCGCCAGTCGCCGTCCGTGATCAGCCAGCCTCCCGCCTCGGAGCCGACCGCGCGCGCGAGGTCGACGAGCGCGGAGGCGTCCCCCGGCACGGCGCGGCGGACGAGGAAGCGCGTCACGAGACGACCACGCCGGCGCCGCTGCGCCGCGGGTCGCCCGCCGCCTCGAGCCCCCCGTCCTCGCGGAACGCGACGGCGGCCGCGCCGCCGAAGTAGAGGTTCCGCTCCGACCAGCGGACGACGGGGTAGCCGCGCCGCTCGAGCCGGTCGGCGGCCTCGGGATCGAAGCCGCCCTCGAGCTGGAGCACGTCGCCCTCGAGATGGACGCGGGGCGCGGCGAGTGCCTTCTCGACGCTCATGCGGTGGTCGACGACGTTGAGGACCGTCTGCAGGACCGCGCCGCGCAGCCGGATCGAGCCGGCGCTTCCAACGACGAGCCGGGGCCGGCCGCCCGCGAGGACGAGCGACGGCGCCATCATGCTCGTCAGCCGCTCCCCTGGCCGCGCGAGCCGGCCCTCGGCGGTGAGGTCGGACTCGCCGAGCATGTTGTTCAGCTGGACGCCCGTCCCGGGCACGAAGAAGCCGGAGCCGCACCCGGTCGAGGCGGAGAGCGACGCTGCGTTGCCCCTCGCGTCCACGACGCTGATGTGGGTCGTGGACGGGGAGCCGGCCGGCTCTCGCCCCGAGAGCGGGATCCGGCCGCGGATCGCCGCCACGCCCGCCGCGACGTGCTCGTCCGAGAGGATCCGGCCGGGAGCGCCGCCGCGGTAGAGCTCCGTCAGGAAGACGCCGCCCCGCACCCGGGCCGCCTCGCGCATCGCCTCGGCGAGCGCCTCGATCGCCTCGGCGCTCCCGCTCGGCGCCGGCGCACCGAGCCGATCGAGGATGCGGAGCGCGAACGCGACCAGGAGCCCGCCGGAGGACGGCGGCGGGTTGGAGACGAACTCGACCCCGCGGTACGTCGCGCGCACGGGCCGTCGCCGGATGACGCGGTACTCGGCGAGGTCGGCCTCGGTGATGCGACCGCCCCGCTCGCGCACCGACTCGCTCGTCCGGCGCGCCAGCTCGCCGCGGTACATCGTCTCGACGCCTTCGGCGGCGAGCAGCTCCAGCGTCCCGGCGAGCTCGCCCATTCGCAGCGGGTCTCCCTCCTCGAGCGGCCGCTCGTCGCCGTAGACCCCACGCCCCGCTTCTTCGCGGCGCAGGATCGGATCGAGGATGCGGTGGAGGAACGCCTGCGCGGCGTTCAGCTCGAGGCCGCTGCGGGCGACCTCGACCGCCGGGACGAGCAACTCCGCCCACGGCAGCTTCCCGTAGCGACGATGGGCGAGGGCGAGGCCGGCGGGCGCGCCGGGCACGGCGCAGGACGCGGGGCCGACGAGGAAGACCTGCGTCGCCCGGGCGTCGAACGCGACGTCGACCGCGGCCATCTCGGCGCCCCCGTCGGGGCCGAGGCCGCGGCCGGGCGCGGCGGCGAAGAAGTCGAGGAGGCGGTCGCTCCGGTCGCGGGCCCGGTGCACGAGCATGAAGCCGCCCGCGCCGGGCCCCGTCAGCGGGCTCTCGGCGACCCACGAGACGAAGGCGGCCGCGACGCAGGCGTCGACCGCGTTTCCGCCCTCCTCGAGGATCCTCGCGCCCGCCGCGGCGGTCAGCGGGTGGCCGGCGGCTACGGCACCCTTCATGCTGAAGAGGGTACTCCGGGGTCCGGTGGCGCGTCGCCCGGCCGGCGGAGCCTTCTCACGACCTGTTCGCTCGCCCACGAACGACCCGCCGGGCGAGACGACGAAGCTCTCCGCCGGAGGAACGAAGGCCCGCCAGCCGCCGTCGCCCACCTCCACGCACACGCGGAGATCCCCGCCCTTCTCCCGTCCCGGACAGCGTGGATCTTGACCTGGTACGTCGTCCCGGACGGTCCCTCGCGCTCGACGGTCTCCGGATTCTCGAGAAAGCGATCGCCCAGCCCGGCCCACGTCAGCTCGCGGAGCACACGAACGTCGTCGGGCGCGACCCGGCGCGCCTCCGCCGTGTCCATCAGCGGCCCCAGTCGTCCGGCGGCGTGCGAGCGCCCGGCTCGACCGCCCAGTAGTCCCGCTGGGAGCGGACGAGGCCGTCCGACCCGAAGCGGAGCAGCGCGACGCCCGCGATCGTCACCTCCCGGCCCTGCTCGACGATCACGGCCCAGTACTCCACCGTCGCGCGGTCGCCGGCGACGGCCGGCTCGCCGAAGGAGCACCCTCGGAACCCCTCCTGGTCGGCGAAGGCCCAACGGGCGTAGGCGAGCACGCCCTCGCGGCCCTGGTGCTCCTCGCGGAAGGGGTGCGAGCGGAAGACGGCGTCCTCCGCGTAGACGGCCGCGAGCGGCCCGGGATCGGCGGCCGGCCAGGCGCGGCTCCACGCGTCCACCCAGGCCCGCGCGGCGGCGCTCGCGTCCACGGCGACGACCTCCTAGGGGCCTATCCGGGAGACGAACGGGGGCAGCTGACAGGCGCCCCGCAGCGCGAGGCGGCGTCCTCGGTCGCGCCGATGTGCCCGCATGTCGACGCTCCCTGCGTCCTTGCCTCCCACCGCGCGTCGCGTGTCATCCACCGCGCCCAGCTCCCGGACAGACCCCTAGAGGTCGCTGAGGAAGCTCGGCGGCTCGAGCGGGTCCGGCTCGCTCGGCGCCGCGGCGGCGCGGGAGCCGGCGGGAGCCGGCTGGCCGATCCCCGTCGCGATCACGGTCACCCACACCTGGCCCGCGAGGCGCTCGTCGATCGTGGCGCCGAAGATGATGTTCGTGTCCTCGGTCGCGCCGCGGCGGATCACCTCGGCGGCCTCGTTCACCTCGAGGAGCGTCATGTCCTCGCCGCCCGCGATCGAGAGCAGGATCCCGCGGGCGCCGACGAGCTCGGTGTCGATGAGCGGCGAGCGCAGCGCCCGCTCGGCAGCCTCGGCGGCGCGGTTGTCGCCGGTGGCGAAGCCGATGCCCATGAGCGCCGAGCCGGCGTTGCTCATGATCGTGCGCACGTCGGCGAAGTCGAGGTTGATGAGGCCGGGCATCGTGATCAGGTCGCAGATGCCCTGGACGCCCTGGCGGAGGACGTCGTCGGCGATCCGGAACGCGTCGAGCATCGACGTCTGGCGATCGAGCACCTCGAGCAGGCGGTCGTTCGGAATGAGGATGACGGTGTCGCAGACCTCGCGGAGAGCGTCGACCCCCGCATCGGCCTGCGAGCGGCGCCGGGTGCCCTCGAAGCGGAAGGGCATCGTCACGATGCCGACGGTGAGCGCGCCGACGTCGCGCGCCAGGCGCGCGACGATGGGGGCGGCTCCGGAGCCCGTGCCTCCGCCCTCGCCGGCGGTGACGAAGACCATGTCCGAGCCGCGCAAGACGTGCTTGATCTGGTCCTCCGCGTCCTCGGCGGCGCGGCGGCCGACCTCGGGGTCGGCGCCGGACCCGAGCCCCTGCGTCAGCTCGCGGCCTATGTGGAGCTTGATCGGCGCCTCGCACTGCTTCAGCTGCTGGATGTCGGTGTTCACCGCGATGAACTCGACCTGCGAGATGCCCGCCTCGATCATGCGGTTGACGGCGTTGAGGCCGGCGCCGCCGACCCCGACCACGCGGATGACCGCGAGGTAGGCGGCCGAGTCGGGACGCGGCGTCGTGCGCATCCGCGGCGCCGGCTCGACGAGCCGCCGGACGGGCTCGGCCCGGCGCTCCCCGGACGCGGCGTAAGGGCGCTCGGGGCGCGGCTCGGGAGGGGATTCCGGGACGGCGCGCGGCGGCTCGGGCGCGCGCTCGGGCTCGAGAGCGGGAGACGCGGGGGCGGCGGTCTCCGACCGGTCCTCCCGCACGGGCGGCTCCGGGCGCTCCGGCCCGCCCGCCGAGGGCTGCCCCGGCGCGGCGCCCTGGTCGGAACCGGTCGCGGGCGACGGCGCCTCCGCCGCCGGCGGGCGCTCGTCACCGGCCTGCTCGGCCCGGATCTCGGACGGCGCGGCGGACTCGACCGTCGGCGCCTCCTCGATCGGAAGCTGCGAGCCGGACGCGGTCTCGCCCTCGCCGCCCTGCTCACGCTCCGCCTGTCGCTGTGCCGCCTCGGTCGCCTTGAAGAGCTCGGCGAGCGGGCCCTCACGCATGCTCGCGCGGCGTCGCGCCATCGAGCACCTCCTTTGCGAGCTCCCGGTAGGCCTCGGCGGCCGTCCCCGACGGGTCGTACTTCAGCACCGAGCTGCCCTGCACGGGCGCCTCGGCGTAGCGGACGGTCTTGCGAATGCGCGTGTCGAAGACGAGCTCCCCGAAGTTCTCCTTCAGCATCTCGACGGCTTCCTTGGAGTGGAGCGTCCGCCCGTCGTACATGGTGGGCAGGATGCCGCGGATCTCGACGGTCGGGTTGAGGTTCTCGCGGATCATCGAGAGGGTGTTCTCGAGCTGGACGAGGCCGCGCAGCGAGAGGTACTCGCACTGGACCGGCACGATGACGCTGTCGGAGGCCGTCAGCGCGTTGATGGTCAGCAGCCCGAGCGAGGGCGGCGTGTCGACGAGCACGTAGTCGTAGCGGCTGCGCACCGGGAGCAGCGCCTTCTGGAGCGCGCGCTCGCGGCCGATCATGCTCGAGAGGGCGAGCTCGGCCCCGGCGAGGTCGATGGACGACACGGCGAGGTCGATCTCCGTTCGGTGGATGACCTCGTCGATCGGCAGGCTGTGGACGAGCACGTCGAACATCGAGCGGTCGACCGTGTCAGGGTCCATCCCCTGGCTCATGGTCAGGTTGCCCTGGGGGTCGAGGTCGACGCCGAGGACGTTGAATCCCTGTTCCTGGAAGGCGACGGCGAGGTTGAGCGTCGTCGTCGTCTTCGCCACGCCGCCCTTCTGGTTGGCGAGCGCGATGACCTGACCCAGCTTTGCTCCCTGTGAGGATGCCCGCTTCGAGGAGCGGGAGAGAATTCCGGAAAGGCCCATGGAGGGCTCCTGTTTCGTGCCAGGGTAGCACAATCCTTCCCGGCGACATGCTCCGCAATCCGGCTTGG
>JAICGP010000151.1 GCA_025923055.1 Thermoleophilia bacterium | reverse complement strand
CGTACGCGCTCCAGGCGGCGGTGGCGGCGCTGCACGCGGAGGAGGAGACGGACTGGCGGCAGATCGCGACGCTCTACGGCCGTCTCTCGGAGCTGGCGCCTTCGCCGGTCGTCGACCTGAACCGGGCGGTGGCCGTGGCGATGGCGGATGGACCGGAGCGCGGCCTCGAGCTCGTCGAGCCGCTGGCGGCCCAGCTCGGCTCGTACCACCTTTTCCACTCTGCCCGCGCCGACCTGTTGCGCCGGCTCGGACGGCTCGACGAGGCCGCCGAGTCCTACCGGCTCGCGCTCGATCTCGCCGACGAGGACGTCGAGCGCTCGTTCCTCCGCCGCCGCCTCGCCCAGGTGGGCGGCGCGCCGGAGCAGCCGGGCTGAAGGCGCGTGGAATCGTCCCGCCGAGGGCCGCGTTTGATCAAGAGATGACGAGCACGACCTTCGACCGAGCCCGCCGGCAGACCGCCTACGCGCGCCTCGCGCGCATCCTTCGCCAGGAGGGGCCGCGCGACCTCCTTCCGCTCGACCAGGCGGTCGAGCGGCTCCGCCCGTTCGCGCGCCGGTATGTGGGCATCCGACCCATCCCGGTGAGGCAGATCGTCGGCACCGACAGCCGCGGCAGCGACTTCGACCGCGACTTCCTCCCGCGGCGGGCCGGCGTCCGCGAGCGCTGGCATCGGGTGGAGCGGGCGTTCGCCGAGACGGGCTTTCCGCCCATCGTCGTCTACCAGCTCGGCGAAGCGTACTTCGTGATCGACGGACACCACCGCGTCGCGATCGCGCGCCGCCAGCGCATGGAGACGATCGACGCCGAGGTGACCGAGCTGCGGGCCCGCTGGCACCTGCCCGCCGACGCCGACGTCGTCGAGCTGATCCACGCGGAGCAGGAGCGCACCTTCATGGCCGAAAGCGGCCTCGCCGATGCCAGGCCCGAGGTGCGCATGCGGTTCAGCCGGCCGGTCGGCTACGTCGAGCTGCTCGAGACGGTGCAGCTGCACGGCTACCACCTCATGCTCGCGGCGCAGCGCGCGCTTCCGCGCGCCGAGATCGCCGCCGACTGGTACTCGACCGTCTACGAGCCGACGATCGAGGCGATCCACGCCGAGAAGCTCGACGAGGTCTGCCCGGAGGTGACCGACCCGGACCGCTTCCTGTGGGTGTGGAACCGCCGGCGCGAGCTCATCCCCGAGTACGGCTGCCAGCAGCTCGGGGAGACCGCGCGCCGGGCGACGGCCGAGCTCGCGCGCGAGCGACGCGGCGTGCGCACGCTCCTACGCCGGACGGCCGGCCGGAGGGCAGCGGCGGCTGCCCGCCCCTAGCCTCGCGCTCAGTTTTCCTCCCCGGCCGGCGTGAACTCCATCACCCAGTTCGTCTCCCAGGTCGCCCCGTTGTCGTCCGAGAACGCCTGCTCCCAGCGCGGCGTCGGCGTGGTGACGCCCGACCAGACGAAGCGCACGTGGATCGGCCGCCCGGCGAACGTGTCCTTCCCCTTGAAGACGCCGACGTCGCCCGAGAACGCCCCGAAGACCGGCGGGTCGAGCACGCCCGGGCGCCGACTGTCGGCCCAGTAGATCGCCCACCGCTTCGTGGTGGGGTCGAAGAAGCGGAACGACATCCCGATGAAGCCGCCGTCGTGGTCGGTGCGGAACTCGTCCTCGTTGCCCAGGCCGTCGAGGAGCAGGCGCGCGACGCTCGTCGCCTCGAACTCCTCCCACTCGTCGGATCCGACCAGCCGCTCGCGCAGCCACCGGTTGTGGACGTGCCAGCTCCCGATCCAGAAGTCGAAGTCCCGGGCCGTGCTCTCTTCGGTCACCGCGGTGCCCATGTCTTCCTCCTCGCTCGGCGTTTCGTGTCGCCGCCGACGCTAGCGGCCGAATAGGGCGCTTTCTGCCCGCTATCTCTGCTTGACTCCAGGCGTGCCGGCGGCCACCTCGCGCCTCCTCGAGCTCCTCGAGCTCCTCCAGAACCGGCCGCTCGTCACCGGCGGGGAGATCGCCGAGTTGCTCGGGGTCGACCGGCGGACGGTACGCCGCTACGTCGCCACGCTCCAGGAGCTCGGCATCCCGGTCGAGGGCGAGCGCGGCGTCGGCGGCGGCTATCGCATGCGACCGGGCTACCGGCTGCCGCCCCTGATGGTGAGCGACGACGAGGCCGTCGCGCTCGTCCTCGGACTCTCGGCGGTGCGGCGCCTCGGACTCGACGCGGGCAGCGACGCAGCCGACGGCGCGCTCGTCAAGCTCCACCGCGTCCTGCCCGACCCGCTGCGCCGGCGCGTCGAGGCGCTCGAGGCGACGCTCGGGTTCACGAGGCCGGCGGAGCGGGGCGCACCCGTGGCCGGCGAAGACGTGCTCCTACTCGCCGACGCGATCCGGCGGCGGCGGCGCGTGCGCGCGGCCTACCGCTCCCATGCCGGCGAGGAGACGAGCCGGGAGCTGAGCCCGCACGGGCTCGTCGTCCACTCGGGCCGCTGGTACCTCGCCGCTCACGACCACGGCCGCGACGCTGCGCGCACGTTTCGGGTCGACCGGATGCGCGGCATCACGCTCGCGGAAGGCACCGCCGTCCCTCGGCCCGAGGGGTTCGACGCCGTCGCCCACGTCAGCCGCTCGCTCGCGAGCGTGCCCTGGCGCTGGGAGGTCGAGGTGCTGGTCGAGCTGTCGCCCGAGGAGGCGGCCCGGCGCCTTCCGGCGACTCTCGCGGAGCTCGCCGAGGCCGATGGCGGGACGCTCGTGCGCATGCGGGTCGATTCCCTCGACTGGATGGCGAGCGTCCTTGCCGGCCTCGGCTGCGGCTTCGTCATCCGCACCCCGGACGAGCTCCGCGCGAGCGTCGAGGCGCTCGCGCGGAGCCTGACCGAGCGGGCCGCCGCTGAGGGGAGCTAGGCCTCCCGATGCCGTTCCGCGCCACGCCGCCGGCGCTTGAGCCGCTCGAGGAGCGCCACACGCCGGAGAACCCCGTTCGACGCGCACGAGAGCGCGAGCAGCGCCGCGCGCGCGAAGTTGACGAGGATCGGCTTCGGCCGCCGGGCATAGAGGAGGAGATCGGCTTCCGCGACGCTCCGGTGCGCGAGCTTGCCCTTGTACCCGGCGTCGCCGAGGCCGAAGTCGAAGACGGAGACGTCGGGATCGGCGGCGAGCTCCTCGATCGTCCTGACGAGGAGATAGGCCCCGACCCGGTGCCGGCCGTACGCCGCGTCGTAGCCCCCGGCGAGCGAGCGGAAGCGGCCTCGGTACAGCTCGCCCAGCTCGAACGCCACCGGCGTCCCGTCCAGGTAGAGGATGGAGGCCCGGAGCCAGCCGCGCTCCAGCAGCATCTCGAGGCGCTCTCGCTGCTGCCGATCGCCCAGGTAGCCGACCCCGAGCCGGCGCTGGTACGTCTTCGCGGCGACGACTTCGAGGTCGTCGAAGAACGCCTCCGACTCTGCCGCGGTGGAGAAGCTCCTCACCGCTAGCCGACCGCCGAACTGCTGCTCGAGCCGCTTCGCGGCGCGGCGCGTTCCCTTGCGCGTGGACGAGGAGAGCGAGGCGAGGTAGCCGTCCGGCGTCGACGGAAGCTCGATCTCCCAGCGGAGATCGGGTCGCACGCCGCGCTGGCGGGTCGCGAAGGTCGCCCTCGCGCTGGCCGCCCGGTGGAGCGCCGAGTCGAGCGCGAGCTGCCGGAAGACGATCACGTCGGCCTCCCCGCGCTCCAATCCGGCGAGAAGCTCGTCCATCACCGCGTCCGTCGTCGGCGGGTCGGCGACCCCGAGCAGGCCGTCGTGGAGCACGCAGATGGCGCGCACCCTCGGCGCGTAGAGCCTCGCCGACCCGATCCGGCACGGGAGCCGCACGTCCGAGAGACGTGCCGCGAGGATCGCTTCGACGCGGCCGGCCCTCTCGACGGCGACGACGTGCGGTCGCACGACCTGGGGCTCCTTGTCCAGCGACCAGAGGAAGTAGTCGATGTCCGTCTGGACGCTGTCGCGCGGCATCGACGTCCACGAACCGCGGAGCGTCTCGACGTCCTCCACCGACCGGGCGACCCTGGCGGCGACGCGGCCGCCGTCGACGCTGACGAGATGGCGCCGCCTGGGCGGCGCGAGAACGGCGCCGCGGTGCTGCGGGGCTGCCGCCCCCGCCGCCAGGAGCCGAACGTCCGACTCTTCCGTCGCCAAGCTGCCCTCCCTCCGACCTGCGGCGCCTCCCCCGGCGCCCCCCGCAACCTCGATCGAAGTCTTGTGAGAGAGCGGCTCGGCTCACAAGGCCCCGGGAGCCCGATACGCGATGAATTACCTCATCGCCCGAGCCGGCAAACGCGGCGGGCTGCCGGCTCAGCCGCGCTCTTCGAAGTCCTGCAGGAGAGCCTCGCGGCTCTCGGCCCGGACCTTGCGGAGGATGCTGTTGACGTGGCTCCGCACGGTCACCGGCGAGAGGACGAGCCGGCGGGCGATCGCGGCGGTCGTGAGCTCCTGTCGCAGGAGGTCGAGCACCTGCCACTCGCGGCTCGTCAGCGTCTCGTACCCGCCCCTCGCGAGCACCGCCCGGCGCCTCGGGCTCCGGTCGCGGAACTCGTCGATCACGCGGGTCACGAGCTCGGGCGGCAGCGCCGCCTCGCCGTTCAGCACGTCGCCGAGCGCGTCCGGCAGGCGCGCCGGGTCCATGTCCTTGAGGAGGTAGCCGGACGCTCCGGCGCGGAGCGACGCGAAGAGATCGGTGTCGTCGCGCGAGACGGTGAGCATCAAGATCTTCGTCTGCGGCAGCCTCGTGCTGATCTCCCAGGCCGCGGCCACGCCTCCGCCGGGCATGCGCACGTCGAGGACGCACACGTCGGGAGCTTCCCGGACGGCCGCCTCGATCGCAGCCGGCGCGTCGCCGGCCTCGGCGCAGACCTCGAAGCGGGCGTCGGACTCCAGCGACCGCCGGATGTCGTCCCGCGTCGGCACGTGGTCGTCGGCGAGGAGGACGCGGACCGTGGCGATCACAGGACGACGTCCACGGTCGTGCCGGCTCCGAGCCGGGAGTCCAGCTCGAGCGAGCCGCCGACGGCGTGCGCTCGCTCGCGCATGCTGATCAGTCCGAACCCGCCTGCCTCGCTGGTGTCGACCGTCGCCGGGTCGAAGCCCCTGCCCTCGTCGCTGACCTGCAGACTGACCCGCCGTCCGTTGCGCAGCTCGACTCGGACGAGACGGGCGCCTCCGTGGCGCGCGGCATTCGCGATCGCCTCGCACGCGATCCGGATCAGCGCGTCGCGGCGGCGGTAGTCGAGCTCGATCCCCGGCGCGAGGACGAGGTCGAGCTTCGTGCCCTCGCGCTCGGCCGTCTCGCGCGCGGCCTGGCCGAGCGCCACCTCGAGCGGCTCGTCCAGCGGCTTCGTCAGCGCCGCGATCGCGCGACGCGACTCGGTCAGCGCCCGCGCGGCGCTGGCGGCCACGCGCCCGACGGCCGGGTCGCGGGCGTCGAGCTTGCGCAGGTTCCTCCCTATGAAAGCCAGCTCTTGCGCGAGGCCGTCGTGCAGGTCGCGGGCGATGCGACGGCGCTCCTCGAGCACGGCTGTGCGCGAGACGGTCTCCCAATAGGAGCTGATCTCCCGGGCCGCGGCGGCGAGGATGGCGACGTAGAACGCGAGCCGGAAGAAGTCGCCGAAGTAGACCCAGTCGGTGTAGAGAGACGGGTAGAGGAAGTAGTTGAGGCGGGCGAAGGCTCCGAACACGGCCGCGACCGCGAGCCACTTCATGAGGTCGTCGCCGGTGGCGCGAGCCTTGCGGCCGAAGCCGTACGCGGCGAAGCAGTAGAGACCCATCCCGGCGAGCTGCGCTCCGAGCAACGTGACGTTCCCCACCAGCTGTGGCCGTCCCGACGCCTCGGGCGTCGGGACGAGCTCGACCCCCGCCGGCAGCCGCCCCTCGAGCGCGCTCACGACGATCGCGACGCACGCGAGGACGAGCGGCAGCGAGACCGCCGCCGCGATCGCACCGGCCCGGCTGAGCCGGATCCGCCGAGGCGGCGCGGCGGCCGCCGCCGCGAAGATCGTCGTTCCGAGGAGCTGCGCTGCGAGTCTCGCCCAGGTCCCCAGGGTCTCCGAGCCGCTGTCCAGCAGCGTCGGCAGGGCGGCGAAGAAGAGGTTGGAGCAGGCGAGGACGGCGAGCGCGTAGCAGAGCGCGAAGTCGGCGAGGTAACCGCTCCTGCGGAAGCGGCCGAAGACGAGGTAGGCGGCGAGGAGGCCGATCAGCGCCGCCGCCGTCTCGAGCGCCACGTGGATCTCGGGTTGCCGGTAGGCGAAGCGGAGGGCCGGCACGAGGACCACCGCGACCGTCGCCGCAGTCGAGACGAGCGCCGCGACGACGATGGCGCCCCAGAGGCGTTGGGCTCCGCTCGCTTGCCGCATGGGAATAGTGTGAACGGCCCTGCGCCCGCCGCCTAGTCCGAGGGCTCAGCGCCGGGCGGCGAAGCGATCGGTCGCGCCGACGAGCTCACCCTCGAGCGCAGCGCTGCCGCCGTGGCCCGCGTCTGCGACGACGACGAGCTCCGCCCGCGGCCAGGCCCGCCGGAGCGCCCAGGCGTTCCCGAGCGGCGCCTGGAAGTCGAGACGCCCGTTGACGAGGACGCCCGGAATCGCGGCGAGGGCGCCCGCGCCCCGCAGGAGGACGCCGTCCTCGAGCCAGGCGTTG
>JAICGP010000150.1 GCA_025923055.1 Thermoleophilia bacterium | reverse complement strand
CCTCTGGGTCGACCTGCCCGACGGCGTCAGCGGGGAGACGCTCCTCGCGCGCGCCGGCGAGGCCGGCGTCGCCTTCGTCAAGGGCGCCGACTTCTTCTTCGACGGCGGGGGCGAGACGGCGATGCGGCTCGCCTTCTCGTATGCGACGGTGGAGGAGATCGACGAGGGGATCGCCAGGCTCGGCCGCCTCGTCCGCGACGCTCTCGCCGTCGCCGCGTGAGCCGTCCGCCCTTCGAGGTCGAGCGGCTCGACGAGCTCGACCGCTTCCCCCAGGACGACGTCGTCACCGTCCCGATTCGCATCCCGCTCGGGATCGGCGCCTTCGGCGTCAACGCCTACGAGACCGAGGAGGCCGGCGGCACGGTGATCGAGGAGCACGACGAGCTCGGCGCCGGCGCCGGCCGTCACGAGGAGCTGTACGTCGTCCTGCGCGGCCGCGCCCGCTTCACGGTCGCCGGCGAGGAGACGGAGGCACTCGCGGGAACGCTCGTCTTCGTGCGCGACCCCGCCGCCCGTCGCGCCGCCACCGCCCTCGAGCCCAAGACGACCGTGCTCGTCGTCGGCGGCACGCTGGGGAAGGCCTTCGAGCCGTCGCCGTGGGAGAGCTGGCTCCAGGCGCTGCCGCTCTATCGCGCCCGCGACTACGCCGGCGCCGTGGAGGTCATGCGCGGCGCGCTGGCGCGGCACCCGGACAATCCCAACGTCCTCTACAACCTCGCCTGCTGCGAGGCGCTTGCCGGCGAGCGCGCCGACGCCCTCGGCCATCTGGCGAGGGCGGTCGAGCTCGACCCGCGCTCGCGCGGGTGGGCCGAGGCCGACTCCGACCTGGACTCGATCAGGGACGAGCCCGGCTTCCCGGCCGGCGGCCGCTAGGCGGCCGCGTGCGCCCGGAGATCGGGGCGGGCGACCAGGCGGGCCTGCTCGGGAGGCACGAGCCGGGCGGCCTTGGCGGCTCGAAACGTCGGGCACGGGCCGTCGGCGAGGGCGCAGAGGGAGGCCTGGCGAAAATAGCACTGCTTGCAGGTATTTCTCTGCCGCTTCGCCATTGGACCGGGGCGGCCATCTTAGGGTGGGGAGGCCCGGGGGGTAAGCGTTGCCGCGACGAAAAACACGCAAATTCCGCAAGGTTCCCGGCGGCTGTTGCCAGCTAGAAAACTAGCCTGCCGCCAGAACGGACAACGCCTCGTCGAAATCGGAGACGGCGACGATCTCGACGCCGGCGTCCGCCCGGCGCGCCTCCGCGGCGTTGCGATCGGGGACGAGGAAGAGGTCCGCCCCTGCTTCCCTGGCCCCGATCGCCTTCTGCTGAACGCCGCCGATCGGGAGCACGTCTCCGTCGAGCGTGAGCTCACCGGTGGCGACGATCGTCCGGCCGCCGTCGACGTCGTCGCCGAGCTCGTCGACGATGTCGAGGGCGAACGCCAGCCCTGCCGACGGGCCGCCGATCGAGCCGGCGTCGATCTCGATGTCGACCGGGAAGTCGAAGTCCTCCGCGTTCTGGACGTGCACGCCGACGACCGCCCGCTCGGGTTCCGTGCCGGAGGCGCGCGTCGTGAGCATGAGGTCGAGCCTCTCGCCGTCGCGCTCGACCGTCAGGTCGACCTCGTCGCCCGGCTCGAGATCGCTCATCGCGCGGCGTAGGTCAGCCGTCGTGGACACCTCCTCTCCCTCGGCCCGGACGATCAAATCGCCGACCTCGAGCTCCCCGTCGGCCGGCGCGTCCGGCTGGACGAGCACGACCTCGGCCCCGGCGGCGTCGACGTCGACGTCCCGGCCCAGCTCGCGGAGCGCGACCGTGATCGCGATCAGCTGCGAGCGGGACATCTGGTTGAGGCTCGACCGCCGCCGCTGACGGTCGCTGACGCCCTCGGGGTTGATGACCCGCTCCGGGACGAGGTCGGCGCCCTCGTGGACGCCGGGAAAGAGTCGCTCGAACATCGTCGCGCGGCCGACGCGCACGTCCACCATGTAGATCCCGGAGCCCTCGTTCCCGCCGCCGCTCTCCTCGCCCGGGATCTCGACGAGCGGATCCGTCGGCCGTGCCCGGTCGGGGAGAACGAGGTAGTGGTTGGAGGGGATGAACGTGAGCAGCAGCCCGACGGCCGCCACGGCGAGCACGGCGACGAAGACGAGGCGGAGGGTGCGGCTGCGCAGCAACGCCGCCCGATCGTAGCCACGGGCAGGCGCCCGGGCGCCCGGTCACACGCGTCGCCTAGGCGGTGAGGACGGAGACGACCTCGCGGACCGCGGCGGCCGACGCGTCGAGGGCCGCACGCTCGTCGTCGGTGAGCTCGAGCTCCACGATCTCCTCGATGCCCCCGGCGCCCAGCTTCACCGGGACGCCCATGTAGAGGTCGTCGATCCCGTACTCGCCCTGGAGGAGCGCCGTGCACGGGAGGAGCCGCTTCTGGTCGAGCACGACGGCGTCGACCATCTGCGCGGCGGCCGCCCCGGGCGCGTACCACGCGGACGTGCCGAGCAGCTTCACGATCTCGCCGCCCCCCTTGCGCGTCCGCTCCACCATCGCCTCGATCCGCTCGTCGGAGACGAGTTGCCGGAGCGCGACGCCGCCCACCGTCGTCGCCGAGACGACGGGCACCATCTGGTCGCCGTGCCCGCCGAGCACCATGGCGGTCACGTCGCGCACCGAGGCGCCGGTCTCCCAGGCGATGAACGTGCTGAAGCGCGCCGTGTCGAGGATCCCCGCCATGCCGAAGACGCGCTCGCGCGGCCAGCCGGAGACGTTCTTCGCCACGTGGCACATCGCGTCGAGCGGGTTGGAGACGACGATCAGCACGGCGTCGGGCGAGCGCTCCGCGGCCTCGCGCGTGACGGAGCCGACGATGCCCTCGTTCGTCGTCACGAGGTCGTCGCGGCTCATGTCGCCGGTCCTCGGAACCCCTGCGGTGACGACGACGACGTCGGAGCCCTCCGTCTCGTCGTAGCCGTTCGCGCCGACGATCGAGGGCTCGTAGCCGAGGACGGCCGCAGCCTGGTCGATGTCGAGGGCCTTGCCCTGTGGGAGGCCCTCCTTGATGTCGACGAGGACGACGTCGGCGTAGTCCCGGCGCGCGATCTCCTGCGCCGCCGTCGCGCCGACGTTGCCCGCGCCCACGACGGTCACCTTCCGCCTCATACCCGGACCCCCAGCCTGTCGATGACGGCGTCCGCGACCTGGCTCGTCCCGACTGCGGTCGGATCGTCGCGGGAGGGCTTCATGTCGTACGTCACGGACGTGCCCTCGGCGATCACCGCCGCGATCGCCTCCTCGAGGCGGTCGGCCGCGTCGCGCTCCTCGAGGTGGCGGAGCATCATCACGCCGGAGAGCATCATCGCCATCGGATTGACCCGGTTCTGGCCCGTGTACTTCGGCGCGGAGCCGTGGGTCGGCTCGAACACGGCCGCCCGCGTCCCGAAGTTGCCGCCGGGGGCGAGGCCGAGCCCGCCGACGAGCCCCGCGCAGAGGTCCGAGACGATGTCGCCGTAGAGGTTCGGGCAGACCAGCACGTCGTATTCCTCCGGGCGCTGGACGAGCTGCATCGTGAGGTTGTCGACGATCCGGTCCTCGAACTCGACGTCCTCATGCTCGGCCGCAACCTCGCGCGCGACGCGCAGGAAGAGCCCGTCGGTGAACTTCATGATGTTGGCCTTGTGGACGGCCGTCACCTTGCGGCGGCCGTTCCTGCGCGCATGGTCGAAGGCGAACTCGACGATGCGGCGCGTGCCGGTCACCGAGATCGGCTTCAGGCTCAGGCCCGAGTCCGGGCGGACCCGTCCCTGGCCGCGCTCTTCCAGCCAGGCGATCAGCTCGGCGGCTTCCTCGCTTCCCTCCTCGAGCTCGATCCCGGCGTAGAGGTCCTCGGTGTTCTCGCGGATGACGACCAGGTCGACCGTCTCGTAGCGGGAGCGGACGCCCGCGTAGCTCTTGCAGGGCCGCACCTGACCGTAGAGGTCGAGGCTCTTGCGGAGCGCGACGTTGACTGAGCGGAACCCGGTGCCGACGGGCGTCGTGATCGGGCCCTTGATGGCCACGCCGTTGCGCTCGATCGACTCGAGGACGTGGTCGGGAAGCGGGTTGCCCCCGTGCCGCTCCATGACGTCGGCGCCGGCCTCCTGCACGTCCCAGTCGAGCTCGACGCCGGTGGCGTCGAGGACGCGGCGGGTCGCCTCGGCGATCTCGGGCCCCGTCCCGTCGCCGGGGATGAACGTCACGCGGTGACGCATTCCGCGGGACTCTAGCGAGGCTCGCCCGGCCCGGGTCCGGATACATTGCAGGCCGTGAACGAGTTCCGGCCAGGACTCGAGGGCGTCGTCGCGTTCGAGACGGAGATCGCCGAGCCCGACCGCGAAGGGGGCGCGCTCCGCTACCGAGGCGTGGACATCGCCGAGCTCGTCGGCCACGTCCCGTACGAGAAGGTCTGGGGCCTGCTCGTCGACGAGAGCCTCGAGTCGCCCATGCCCGACCCGGAGCCCTACGAGCCGAAGAGCCTCACCGGGAACGCGCCGTCGGACCTCCAGGCGGAGACCGCCCGGCTCTCGAGCGAGTGGAACCTGCGGAAGCTGGTCGACATCGAGCCCGAGGAGGTGCGGGACGACCTCGCGCGGCTCTCCGCGCAGATGATGTCGATCGTCGCCAAGTCGGCGGCCGTCCACGACGGGCGGGAGCCGGCGCCCGACGACGTCGTCGAGCAGGGCCAGACGGCGGCGGAGAAGTTCCTCCTCCGCTGGCGCGGCGAGGCCGAGCCCGACCACGTCAAGGCGATCGACACCTACTGGATCTGCACGGCGGAGCACGGGCTCAACGCCTCGACGTTCACCGCGCGGGTGACCGCATCGACCGGCGCGGACGCCGGCGCGGCCATGTCGGCGGCCGTGGGGGCCCTCTCCGGGCCGCTCCACGGCGGGGCGCCGGCGAGGGTGCTGCCGATGCTCGACGAGGTGGCGGCCACCGGCGACCCGGAGGGCTACGTCAGGGACCTGCTCGGCCGGCGGGGCAGGATCATGGGCTTCGGCCACCGCGTCTATCGCGCCGAGGACCCGCGCTCCCGGATCCTCAAGCAGGCGGCGCGCGAGCTCGCCTCGCCCCGCTTCGAGGTCGCCGAGGCGCTCGAGGAGGCCGCCCTCGCCGCGCTCCGCGAGCTGAAGCCGGACTACGTGATCGCGACGAACGTCGAGTTCTACTCGGCAGTCGTCCTCGACGTCGCGGAGGTGCCGCCGGCGCTGACGCCGGCGATGTTCGCCACGGCCCGGGTCGCGGGCTGGTCGGCCCACATCCTCGAGGAGAAGCGCACGGGGCGGCTCATCCGTCCCTCCGCGCGGTACGTCGGGCCGGCCTCCCGCTCGATCGCCTCCGTTGGCTAGCCTCGCCGAGGCCGTGGGGCGCGCCGCGGAGGTGAGCGACGAGCGCGCGCTCGCCGACCTCCGGCGCGAGGTCGCCGAGGATCTCGAGGCCGCCGCCCGTAGTGCCGACTACCGCGAGCGCGCCCTCGCCTACCGCGCCATCGGCCAGCTCCGCTTCAACCAGAAGACGGAGCTCCTTCGCCGCGGCCTCGAGGACACGAGCCCGGCCGCCCGCGGCTCGGCCCTGCTCTCGCTGGAGCTGCTCTCGCGCGCGCAGCCCGGGCTCGTGAACGCCGTCCGCCCGACCCTCCACCGGCTCGCGAACGACGACCCGAACGGCGCGGTCCGCAGGCTCGCGATCATCTCGCTGAAGAACGGCTCACCGCAGGCCGACACGATCACGCTCCTCGGCCACCTCGGCCGGGAGGCGGAGGAGAAAGACCTCCGCTCGGCCGCCGCCTCGGTCCACCAGGCGCTCCGCAAGAAGGCCGCCAGCCGCTGAGCGCTTGACGGCTCAGCTTCATTTCGTAAAGCTTCTTCACTTCACATTCTGAAGCGACCGGAGGGGGACGAGATGACCGAGCGCGACACTTTGGCGACGGCGAACGAGCGCTACGCGGACACGTTCTCGCACGGGGACTTGCCCACGCCTCCGGGACGGCGGCTCGCGGTGGTCACGTGCATGGACGCGCGCCTCGACCCGGCGCGCTTCCTGGGGCTCGAGCCGGGCGACGCGCACGTGATCCGGAACGCGGGCGGCCTCGTCACCGCCGACGCTCTCCGCTCGCTCGTCATCTCGCACTGGCTGCTCGGCACGAAGGAGGTGGCGGTGGTCGCGCACACCGACTGCGGCATGCTGACGTTCTCGAACGAGGAGCTGCGCAGCCGGCTGGCCGACGAGACGGGCGCCCACGTGGGAGACGTCGACTTCCTGCCCTTCGGCGACCTGGAGACGAGCGTGCGGGACAGCTTGCGGGCCATCCGCGATTCGCCGCTGCTTCCGGACTCGCTCGAGCTCTCCGGCTGGGTCTACGACGTGCGGAGCGGGCGGATCGCCGAGGTCCGCGAGGCGGCCGGCGTCGCCTGACGCCCTACCTGGTGCAGCTGCACGCACCCCGGCGGCGGACGACGCCGCACGCGGGGCAGCGGCCCTCGTGCCGGTGCTCGAGCATCCGGTAGCGCTCGCCGAGCCAGACGAGCAGCAGGCTCAGCCCCGCGCCGAGGGCGAGCGGGCCGAGGACGTTGGGGTCGACGGATTCCATTGGATCCTCAAGGGGAACGGGTTCGCCGCGCGTGTGGGTGCGCTGAGAAGTAGGTCTCGCGCCTGCGCCTGTCCGAAACATG
>JAICGP010000149.1 GCA_025923055.1 Thermoleophilia bacterium | reverse complement strand
CCGTCATCGTGCCGCGCTTCAGATCCCACTCGACGAGCACCGCCCGCTCGACGGCCAGCGACAGGACACGCGCCTGCTCTCGAGGACGCGAGACCCACCAGGCGTCCGCCCGGGCGTCCTGCACCTCGACGTCCGCGGCCTGCGCCCTTCCGTAGACCTTGAACTCGCTCTCGCCCGCATCCGGCGCCGTAACGGCGCTGTGCAGGGTGCAGCGGGCGTCGCGGACGAGGTCGTGCGCCTTCTGCGACCACGGCATGACGCCGATGAGGAGGTGGCCGGCCGCGAAGACGGGCGACCGGGCTGATGCGAGGTGAGCCGTCCTTCCGGAGCGTCCCGAGGAGCGCGACCCCGGCTCGATCGAAGGCCTCCCGCCCGCTCCCCGCAAGCACCGGGGCCGCCGCTTCGAAGTCGCCCCAGGACGCCGTCACGACGGCGACGGCTAGCCGGTCGCCGGCAGGCGCAGCTCGAAGCGCGACCCCCGACCGAGCACCGAGTCGAGCTTCAGGTTGCCGCCGAGCGCCTGCGCGAGCTCGCGTGAGATTGCCAGCCCGAGCCCCGTGCCGTTCCCGTCCTGGGAGACGAAGGGGCGGAAGACGCGGTCGCGCTCGGCGGGCGGGATGCCGGGCCCCGAGTCTGTCACGACGACGGAGACCGAGCCGTTCTCCTGCGAGAGCGCGAGCGAGATGGAGCCGCCGTCGGGCGTCCACGAGAACGCGTTCGAGAGCAGGTTCGAGACGATCTGGAGCACCCGGTCGCCGTCCGTTTGGAGGACCGGGTCGCCGCGGAGGGCGAGGTCGTAGTGGATCTCGCGCCGGCGCGCCTCCTCGGCGAACGCCTGGTAGCCCTGCTCGACGAGCAGCCGCAGCTCGACCTCGTGCTGGTCGAGCGTGAAGCTGTGCGCCTCCAGCCGCGCCAGGTCGACGAGGTCGCCGACGAGCCGCGCAAGCCGGTCGGTCTCGGCGCGGATGACGGCGAGCGAGGCCTCGCGCGTCTCCGGGTCGTCCGTCAGGCCCTCGCGGAGCGCGTCGACATGGCCGCGGATGGCGGTAAGCGGCGTGCGCAGCTCGTGTGACACGCGGACGAGGAAGTGCCGCTCGTGGGCCTCGGCCTCGGCGAGCCGCCCGGTCATCTCGCGGAACCGCCCGGTCAGCTGCGCGATCTCGTCGCTCGTGCCGGGGTTGGGCAGCTCGGCGCCGTACCGGCGCCGCGCCACCTCGTCCGCGGCGCGGGAGAGCGTGCGGACGGGCTTCGTCACTCGCCGCGTCAGGTACCAGACCAGCCCGAGCGCGATGGCGAGGCCCGCCAGGAACGCGAGGCCGAGGCGCTCGGCGAGGACGACCCACCGCTCGCGCAGCTCGGCGCGCGGCTTCGCGACGACGAGGGCGCCGAACGTCTCGCCGCCGAGCCGGACCGGGTGAGCGGCCGCCAGGAACACGCGGTCGGTGCCGGGCGGCTGGAACTCGAGCGTCTGCTGCCGGCCCCGGTCGAGAATCGTCCAGTCGAGGTAGCGCTCCGGCAGGCTCCGCAGGCCGGAGACCTGGCCCGGGAAGATCTCGACGCCGGAGTAGTAGATCACCGACCCGGTGGCGCGCTCGAGGATCGGCGGTGCGAAGCGCGGCGCGTTGCGGGTCTCCTCGATGCTGGAGGCGGCCTGGAGCGCGTAGAGGTCGGCGAGGCCGCGCGCCTGGCGCCGGAGCTCGCCCAGCGCGCGCGAGCGTGTGTCCTCCTGGAAGAAGTGGATTGCGACACCGGTCGTGACACCCGCCGCCACCAGGATCCCGGCGAGGAAGATCGCCGGCAGCCGGACGCGCAGCGAGCGCAGCACTAGGAGGCTTTCGCGGCCTTCGGCTCCGTCGAGACCTTGTAGCCCACGCCCCAGACGGTGACGATCGGGCACGCTTCGCCCAGCTTGCGCCGCAGCTGCCGGACGTGCACGTCGACGGTGCGCGTGTCGCCCGCGAACGTGTAGCCCCACACGCGCTCCAGAAGCTGGTCGCGCGTCAGCACCAGACCCCGGTGGTCGAGCAGGTCCCAGAGGAGGTCGAACTCCTTGGGAGCGAGCTGCACCTCCTCGCCCGCGACCGTCACCTCGCGGCGCCCGGCGTCGATCCGGAGGTTCCCGTGCTCGAGCACCGAGCTGACGAAGTCCCGGCGCTCCGGGCTCGAGCGGCGGAGGATGGACTTCACCCGCGCGACGAGCTCCCCGGGGTTGAAGGGCTTCGTCAGGTAGTCGTCGGCGCCGACCTCCAGGCCGATGATCTTGTCGACGTCCTCGTCGCGCGCGCTCAGCATGAGGATCGGGACGTCGGAGCGCTGACGGATGCGACGGCACACGTCGATCCCGTCGAGGTCGGGCAGCATGAGGTCGAGCACGATGAGCGCCGGCGGATCGGCGCTCGCAGTCTCGAGCGCGTCGTTACCGGTGCCGGCGACGTGGACGGCGAAGCCCGCCCGCTTCAGGTACATCCCGACGAACGACGCGATACTGGGCTCGTCCTCGACGACGAGCACCGACTGCTTCGCGGCCGACACAGCGCCATATGGTGGCACATGAGGCGGCGGGCGCGCGGGGGCGGCGGCCGAGGAGAGCCGCAAGCCCTCCTACCTGCGCAGGACGAACGTGCGGGCGGAGCGCGGCCAGCGCCTCGCCGAGCGCTCGCCGATCGTGTAGAGACCCGTCGGGCCCGCTTGCACGCCGTCGAGCGTCAGCGACCCGCGCACGCGTCCCGAGGCGAAGATCCCCCGGCCCCGGATGATGACCTGCCAGGGGCCGGCTCCCGAGACGAGGCACCGGACCCTCCGGCCCCGGTACTCGACGGCGAACGCGCTCACGCGGACGCCCCCGCGGTTGCAGCTCCGTCTCGGCCTGCTACCGCCCGGGAGGTCGACGACCCGGACACGGCCGCGCCGCACGTTCACGTTGAGGACGCCCTTCCTCGCCACGGCGGCACGACCTCGTCCCTCGCGCAGCTCCACCCACTGAGCGCCCGGCGTGCGGAACGCCGCCTCGGCCTGCGCCGCGGCCGCATCCCCCGCGAGCACGAGCGTCGCGAGCAACGAGGGAACCAGGATGCGCCGCATGCGGAGGGAACTATCCGCGCACGCCGTGAGCCGCTGATTACGGCTCCGTAAAGAAACTGTAAACGCCTCATGCCGGCCCGGGCGTGCGGCGCGACGGCGTCCGCACCGGGGCGTACGATCGGGCGGGGTCCGATGGACGAGCGCTCGCGCCACGACCGCACGGTCCGCCTCCTGGAGACGCGCCTCGAGGCCCTCGCCGCCGCCTCGGAGCGCGCGCCGCTCGGGGAGCGGCGCTACGAGCGGGAGATCGGGGCCGTCTTCGCCGCCACCCGCCATGCGGTCACGCTCGCTCTCATCTCGATGGAGGAGGCGGACGCGATCTGGGCGGCCGTCGCACGCCGCCATCCGGGGGCGCGCTGGTGCAGCCGCGGGCCGCGCCTCGCAGCCTGAACGGTCAGGCGACGCGGCGGACGGTGCCGCGGAGGCCGACCGAGTTCTCCCGGTCTGCGCGTTCGGTGCGCCGCCAGCCCCCGTGGGCGGCGGAGGGCTCGCAGAGGTGGCAGACCACCCGTGAGACGGGCCGCGCCTCGGCGCTTTGCCAGAAGCGGAAGCGCTCCCCCGCAAGGAGGTTGCGCCGGCACAGTGCGCAGAGCGTCACTGCCTTCGGATCGTACGAGTGGGTGCGGACGACGCCGTCTTTTCGGGCCAGACGCGTGGTGCAATACTGGCGGGACGCGCCGCGCGCCGGGCGTGGCGCCCGAGAGAAGCCGGTGTGCCCAGTGCCGGTCGAGCGAGACGAGAGCCTCATGGAGCTGTGCCGCCAGGCGGTCGAGCGCCTGGCCAGCCGGCTGCCCGGGACCCAGCTCTCGTGCCACATGCGCGTCGGCGACGCGCTGCGCGTCGTCGCCGCCGAGGGCGGGCTCCGGCTCATCTACGAGGTGCCGCAGAGCCAGGGTGGGATCTGCTGGCGCGCGGCGAGGACGGGCGAGGCGCAGCTCGTCGAGGACGTCCGGCGCGACCCCGACTACCTGGCCAGCGACGAGCGCGTGCTCGCGGAGGTGGCCGTTCCCGTGCGAAGCGGCGAGGACGTCTTTCTCGTCCTCGACGCGGAGTTCACAGGGCGCTCCTTCGCTCCCGAGGAGGCCGAAGCCGTGCAGGAGGAGGCGGCCGCCCTCGAAGGCGAGCTCCTCGTGCGCGCTCAGTAGGAGAAGAACCCGCGGCCGCTCTTGCGGCCGAGCAGGCCCTCGTCGCGCATGCGCACGAGACGCTCGGGGGGCGCCATCCTCGCCTCGCCGAGCGCGCCGTGCAGCGCTTCGGAGGCGTGCACGTGCACGTCGACGCCGATCAGGTCGATGAGGGCGCACGGCCCGATCGGCCAGTTGACGCCGCGCGTCATCGCCTTGTCGAGGTCCTCGGGGGTGACGCCGGCCTCGTCGAGGACGCGGACGCAGTCGTTCAGGAGCGGGATGAGGATCCGGTTGACGACGAAGCCCGGCGTGTCGTTGCACCGGATCGGCTCCTTCCCGAGCCGCTCGGCGAGCTCGTAGGCCGTCTCGACGGCGTCCTCCGACGAGAGCTCGGCGCGAACGACCTCGACGAGCGGCAGCACCGGCGCAGGGTTGAAGAAGTGCATGCCGACGACCCGCTCCGGCCGCTCGGCCGCGCGGGCGATCTCGGTCACCGAGAGCGCCGACGTGTTCGTCGCCAGCACAGCCCGCTCTCCGACGACGGCCTCGAGCTCCCGGAGGAGGTCCCGCTTGATCTCGAGGTCCTCGACGACCGCCTCGACGACGAAGTCGCAGCCGGCCAGCTCGTCGAGCCTGGTCGTCGTCGTCAGGCGGGCCAGGGCCGCGTCGCGCTCCGCGGCGCTCAGGCGGCCCTTCTCGACGCCCCGCGCGAGGTAGTGCGCGATCCGCTCTCGGGCCCGCTCGCAAAGCTCATCGCTCACCTCGCGCCCGACCGTCTCGAGACCGGCCTGCACGCAGACCTGAGCGATCCCGGCGCCCATCGTCCCGAGGCCGACCACGCCGACCCGCGTCACGTTCGCTGCGGCGCTCATTCGACGCTGATTGTCACCTGGAAGTCGAGCGGCTCGTCGGCGCACCCTTCCTGCCCCGCGCACGCCGGCTCGCCCGTCGAGGCGACGACCGCCTCCCCCGGAGCCGCCGCCGTCACGATCCACTCGGAGTAGCCCGGGTCCTGGATGTAGTCGACGCGCGTGAGGGTGACCTCGTCACCGCGGACGGTCGGCTCGCTCCACGTGTACTCGCTCGTGAGGCGCAGGCTCGTCTCGTCGCCAACGGCGAGCCGGAACTCGCCGCCGGAATCGGCCTCGGTGATCACGCGCGGCGCCTCCTGCGGCGACGGCGCGCCCTCGCCGGTCCCCTCGCTCGTCGGCGGGTCCTCGCCTCCGCAGGCGCCGAGCAGCGTCGGAACGAGTGCCGCCGTGCAGAGGACGGCACGGATCACTGGGCCCCCCGGTCCATGACGCGCATTCTTCCTCTTACGACTGGCCGCGGCGGCCGGGAGTTCCCGGGCGTGCTTGAATAGCGGCATGGCGGTCACCGCGCGCGAGCGGAAGCTTCTCGTGGCCGGCGAGTGGATCGAGACCGGCGAGTGGCAGGAGGTGCGCTCGCCGTTCTCGGGCGAGGTCGCCGGCCGCATCCCGAAGGCGGGCGCGGCGGAGGCGCGCCGCGCGGTGGACGCCGCCGAGCGGGCGATGGAGGCGCCGCTGCCGGCGCACCGGCGCGCCGAGATCCTCGAGCACACGGCCGAGCTCGTCGCCGAGCGACACGAGGAGATCGCGCGCACGATCTCGGACGAAGCAGGAAAGCCGATGAAGGCGGCCCGCGTCGAGGCCGAACGAGCCGCGTCCACGTACCGCTCGGCCGCCGTCGAGGCCCGCAAGCTCGCGGGCGAGATGGTCCCCATGGACGCCTCGCCGGCGGGCACAGGCAAGCTCGCGTTCACGGTCCGCGTCCCCGTCGGGGTCGTCGGGGCGATCTCGCCGTTCAACTTCCCTTTCAACCTCGTGGCGCACAAGGTGGCGCCGGCGCTCGCGGCCGGCTGCGCCGTCGTTCTGAAGCCGGCGAGCCAGACGCCGCTCTCGGCCCTGCTGCTCGCCGAGCTGGAGACCGAGGCGGGCCTGCCGCCCGGCTGGCTCAACGTCGTCGTCGGCCCCGCGGCCGAGATCGGCGACGTCCTCGTCGAGGACGAGCGCGTGCGCCTGATCAGCTTCACGGGCTCCGCGGAGGTCGGCTGGAAGCTGCGCGGGCGCGCCGCGACGAAGAAGGTGCTGCTCGAGCTCGGCAACGCGACGCCCGTCATCGTCGAGGCGGACGCCGACGTCGCCGGCGCGGCGGCGAAGGTGGCTGCGAACGCCTTCTCGTTCGCGGGACAGAGCTGCATCTCGGTCCAGCGCGTCTACGTGCAGCGGGGCGTCTACGACGAGTTCGTCTCGAGCCTCGTGCCGCGCGTCGAGGGGTTGACCGTCGGGGACCCGGCCGACGAGGAGACGGACGTCGGGCCGGTCATCGACGAGGACGCCCGGGAGCGGATCCTCGCCTGGCTCGAGGAGGCGAAGGGTCAGGGAGCGACCGTCCTCACCGGCGGCGAGACGACCGGCGAGGGCCTCATCCGGCCGACGGTGCTCGCCGACGTCACGCCCGAGATGAAGGTCTCCTGCCTGGAGGTCTTCGGGCCGCTCTGCACCGTGACGCCGTACGACTCGTTCGCCGAGGCGCTCGAGCTCGCGAACGGAACCGAGTACGGACTCCAGGCCGGCGTCTTCACGAGCAACGTCCAGACCGCGCTCGCGGCAGGCCTCGGCCTCGAGTTCGGCGGCGTGCTCGTGAACGAGGCGCCGACCTTCCGCGCAGACCAGATGCCGTACGGGGGGGT